>NZ_LFRG01000125.1:0-1379 GCF_001573875.1 Clostridium sp. ATCC 25772 | reverse complement strand
CTATAATAGTGCAAAAATACTTGAATAATTTTACAACTGAATAAAATAAAAAACATTTATGATAAATCCTTGTTATAATTGAGTTCCAACACAACAATAACAGCAAGGAGCTATACATAAATGTTTCAGAACACAATTATATCAGATGAATTATCAATATACAAATTTTTTAAGCAATTAAATTTTGATTTTTACTTAACTAAACCCCAATTAGGGCATTTAGAAAATATAATGAATGCTATGATATCAAAAGGTTTTAACGGTAAAATTTCCGACATAGCGGAGCTTGCTCCTTCAAAGCATAGAACTAGTATTAGTAGATTTCTTTCGAATAGTTCTTGGAATGAAAAATTTTTAGAAAGAGCATTAAAAGCTTATATAGTAGAACTTATTTGGACTAAATCAAGAGAATCTAGACAGCCAATATACTTTATTATTGATGACACTATTTCTGAAAAGACAAAGCCCTCGTCAAAGGCTAAGAATCCAATCGAAAAGTGCTCTTTTCATAATTCTCACTTAAAAGGTAAGAATGTATATGGCCATCAAATATTAGTTTCTTTACTATCGTGTGACGGATTAGTTCTTCCATATTCTATTGATATCTATGATAAAGAATTTATGAGTAAAATAGAATTAACTAAAAAATTAATTGCAACACTTCCTAAGCCTGAAAATAAAGGCTATGTGTTAAGTGATAGTTGGTATAGTTGTAAGGATATTTTTAATGCTTCTGAAAAGGCTGGCTATAGTTATATTGGTGCTTTAAAAACTAACAGAGTTATTTTTCCACAAGGTCATGAAAGACTAGGAATAAAACTTCATAAATTTGCTACATTATTGAATATTGAAGACTTTGACCTTGTCACCGTCAAAGATAAGCAATACTATATTTACACTTATGCTGGCAAATTAAAAAATAGAAAAAATGTTGCTATTGTTTTAAGTTATCCTAAAGATGCTTTTCAAAAAGATGGAGCATTGAAAACTTTTATTTCCTTAGACAAATCATTAACACCGTTAGAGATTTTAACTCAATATACCGACCGTTGGGCGATTGAACCGTTTTTTAGAGATTGCAAAACTTACCTAGGACTAGATGGATATCAAGTAAGAAGTGAGAAAAGTATCAATAGATATTTAACAATAATGTTAGTAAATTATACTTATTGCAAAATATACTCTAATGATTCTCATCACTTTAATACTGGATATAAAGCTGCCAAGAAAGATTTAGAAAAATCTAAAGTAATATATATTTACGAAGCTGCCGCAAACGGTATGTCGATAGAAGAAATTTTTAAGTCATTAAAAATAGCTTAAGAATCTGTTTTTTTATTCAACTGTAAAATTATTCAAGTAAAAACGCACTATTATAG
>NZ_LFRG01000124.1:0-923 GCF_001573875.1 Clostridium sp. ATCC 25772 | reverse complement strand
CGATTCATCCCTGCATTAATTAACCAATCATTATCATCAGTTACATTTGTTAATATAGCAAAGTTTGTAACAGCATCTATATATCCATCAACTTTAGAAAACCAAGGTGATTTATCTGCAGTTGTATTAGAATTGTACAAATAAGAATTTAAATCATATTCTATACCCTTAGTGATTTGGAATACAGCATTTGTTTTTGAGTAATCTTTTAAATTAGTATCTAAACTGCTATTAAACTTATTTAAAATAGGCACGCAATTATTTACAACCTCAACATTGCAAGCACTATTTCCAATTAACATACCAAGCGACTGAATAACATTATTTTGACCAGACTCCCCAATCTTGAAATTAGGATTTTTCTGAATTGAAATCATGGCAGGTATACATTTTTCTCTATAAGATCTATCGTATAAATGACTAAGTGAATCGTTATAATAAGCTAAGTAAAAACCAGATCTTAAAACTTCCACCAAAGTAGGTATTCCTTTATCATCAGTAGCAGTATAAGTTGATCCTCTATCTTCTAACGTCTTAATAATTGCATTAACACGAGCTTCATCATTATAAAATTTGTAAGCATCTTCATTATAAACAAAAATATCTTTTATTTGAAACCAATCTATCGTAACTAGTAAATCTGTTAACTCCTTATAACTTAATTTATTAAGATCATTATAGGTATAAGTAGCAGATTCACTTAGCTTTACAGACTTAGCTGACTTAAGTGCCGTGTCTGTATCTTGCTTTCCTAAAGGCTCAATATTCAAATCTTTCTTGAACTGATTTTCCTTAGTATCATGCTTAATCTTCTGACTTATATGGAAAGGCATAGTATTTATATCACCTGGAGTATTACTAGAACTAGGTGGTTGAGTATTTGCGAATGAAATGAATGTTAAATTAGTTAAAACCAAAGCTAA
>NZ_LFRG01000123.1:0-930 GCF_001573875.1 Clostridium sp. ATCC 25772 | reverse complement strand
ATTTGTGTCCTCCTAAAAATATTATTATTTTATATATTTTTAAGATTCAGGTCAGTTTACATAAACTTTTTTTTGTACATACAATCACTTATACGGTTTGTAAAAGTCTTCCGATGGTAAACACACCGCAGAGTATCCGCCGACAATTCGATAAACTCTGTCCTCGTCAACTTAGATTTTACTAAGTTCTGGCGCTTGCAAAGTAAATACTAAAAATTAATCTTAGTATTTACTTCTGAAATTATGATAATTTCTCTTGTATCAAATTAGCTAAATTTGTAGCTAATTCTTTTAGTTGACCTTCATCTTTACCCTCTAACATAACTCTTACTAATGGCTCTGTTCCTGATGGTCTTATTAATACTCTTCCACATCCATCCATTAGTTTTTCTATTCTTTCTATTTCAGCTTTAATTTCTGGTATTTCCATATATCTATTTTTATTTTCATTTTTTATTCTAGCGTTAACTAATACTTGTGGATATTGATTCATCACCGCTGCAAGTTCTGATAAAGTTTTACCTTCTTCTTTAACTATCTGAGCTAAAACTAAAGAACTTAAAGTTCCATCTCCAGTCGTATTATAATCTAAGAAAATCATATGTCCTGATTGCTCTCCACCTAAATTATATCCGCTATTTTTCATTTCTTCTAAAACATATCTATCTCCTACAGCTGTTGTTGCTAAGTTTATGTTATTTTCCTTTGCAGCTATAACTAATCCTATATTACTCATAACTGTAACAACTAAAGTATCTTTAGCTAACTTATTGTGTTTCTTTAAATAGATTGCACTTAATATCATTATATGGTCGCCATCTACAATTTGACCCTTTTCATTTACAGCTATTAGTCTATCTGCATCTCCATCATATGCAAGTCCTAAATCAGCATTATTTCTTAATACTTCTTCTTGAAGACCTTCTGGAT
>NZ_LFRG01000122.1:0-936 GCF_001573875.1 Clostridium sp. ATCC 25772 | reverse complement strand
CTTTTTATTCTTTTCATTAATACTGATCCATGGGGCATAAAGCCATTCTATTTTATCAACTTCTTTTAGAAACTCCTCTTTAGTATGCCCCTCTTCGATATAATCCGTTACGTCCCCTTTTTCTTTATCTGAAATAGTTATAACTTTTATTCTATGTGCATATTTTCTTAATTTATTTTCTATTTCTGTGCCATAATTCTTGCCTACTTCGTCATTATCCGAAAGTATTACAACATTTGCACCTCTGAAACAACTACAATATTCTTCAATCCATTTCCCTTTTCCCGCTCCGTGACTCCCAGTAGTAGCGACTAACCCCAATTTATTTAAGGTGTCACAATCTTTTTCACCTTCACATATATAAACGGTGTATCCGTTGCCTATAGACTTTATAAGTTTAGGTAAATTATATAGTGATGGTTTTTGTTCAAAGAAAATCTTCTTCTTTGCTGCAGGTCTATGTTTCATTGAAAATGCATTTGAACCTTCAAAGGTTTCACTATATTCACCATAGTTCAAACCCCAAACTATACTACCATCTACATATCTTTTTTGAGAAAATTTCTTATTTTTAAATCTTATCTTTTCAAATAGTAATGCTCCATGTTCGTCAGTGTATTGATAAGCTGCAATTATATTTGGATCACTTTCTTTCTTTTCGCAAGTTGTCCCTACATCTGCAAAAGTTAGACCTACTTCTTTTAAAATAGCATCAATTTCACATCCAGCATGACAGTACATAACAATCCTATCAGCTACTTTATCATGCTTAATTGATAATGATGCATTTTTATCTTTATGTGAAGGACACATACACTGAGCCTTATCTCCATTCCTTGATTTTACTGTAAATTTATTTAATACATTTTCATAATCTACCATAACGTATCATTCCTTTGTTTCATATATTTAATGCAACAAAAAAGCCTTCTAGGT
>NZ_LFRG01000121.1:0-941 GCF_001573875.1 Clostridium sp. ATCC 25772 | reverse complement strand
GTTAGATTTATTTAAGATGTTTTCTAATGAATCTAAAACTAGTAAAAATGTAGCAAAAGAAAGGCTTAAACTAGTTTTAGTGCATGATAGAATAGACTGTTCTCCACAGCTTCTAGACCTTATTAAGTCAGATATACTTAAAGTTATTGCAAATTATGCTGAGATAGAAGAAGACGGATTAGAAATAAAAATGGCTAAATCTAGAAGTGATGAAGAAGATGGTCCTATATAAAAGAAAGAAGTAGATAGAAAAATGGGGGGAGCGTATTAGCAAACCCCTTTTTGCATTAACATAAATGATACTGCGTAGGTATTGTCACAAATAAGAAAGATGGTGATAACATGTTTGATTTTAGATCAATGTTTAAATTAATGAAAGAGCTTGATTGGAAGCTAATTGCGGTAGTTATTTGTATATTTGGTTTTGGGCTTGTTATACTAAGTAGTGCAACTCATGCAACTACTACAGGAAATTACGCTCAGATAACTAAACAAGGACTAGCGTTCTTACTTGGTATGGGGCTTGTATTTGTAATATTGTTATTTGATTATAATCTTTTAGGGAAGTATTATAAAGCGTTATATATATTAAGCGTAATACTATTAGTATTAGTATGGATACCAGGAATAGGTAAGGCTAATGCAGGAGCTAGATCGTGGCTACACTTAGGACCTTTAGACTTTCAAACTTCAGAACTAGTTAAATTAACTTTTATACTAAGTTATGCAAAAATTGTTGAAGAAAAAAAAGGTAAATTAAAGACAATAAAAGATATAGTGCCGCTTGCATTATATGCTGCGCCTATAATACTACTTTTACTTGTACAGCCAGACCTAGGAACGGCTATAGTATTTTGTTGTATAATAGGAGGTATGTTGTTTACTGCCGGACTTAATGATAAAATAATTAAAAGAGGTCTTATAGCAATAGCTATAGTTAT
>NZ_LFRG01000120.1:0-951 GCF_001573875.1 Clostridium sp. ATCC 25772 | reverse complement strand
ATTTTAAGGGGTATTTTTTTATTTATATAAATTTGTTACCACTACGATAACAATACATTGACATAGTAACAAAGTGTTGATATAATAGTAACATAGGAGGGTGATTTAAATGCCAAGCATAGGAGATTTAATTAAAGAAAAAAGAACTGAAAAAAATATAAGTCAAAGAAAACTTGCTGAATTATGCGGAATGTCATATTCCCATATATGCAGACTAGAAAAAGGTGAGAACATTCCAACTTTAGATACCATTACTAAAATATCGAATGCTTTAGGAGTGCCACCTGATATATTTACTTTTGACGAAAACGACGAACTTAGTGAATTCATGAAACAATCCATCCAACAATTAATGGATTCAGAAGTTGATTTATTTTTAAATTTAATATCACATATCAATGATAATTATTGCATTGATAAATTTGATTTAAGTGTATTAACAAATGATCATAATTTTCAAGATTTAAGAGAGTTGATAATTGATGTAGTAAAAAGTAGATTAAAAACCTACACTCAAAATAAAAAATAAAGTAGGTGCAGCCATGAAAAAGGTTCAAAAATGTTTGTGGTTAGAAAAAGATTTACATACCATCATTAAGGATAAAGCCAATGATCTTGGCTTATCAGTAACCGCATACATTAAACTTTGTATACATGAAAAGCTAGAAAAGGAGGGGTAGACATGCCAGTTAATTCATTTATATATGAAGATGGTACAGAGGTAGACGAGGAATTGAGTAAAAGAGTTACCGATTATGTTCTTAGTCACAAAGAAGAATTCCCAGAAATTTCCGAATGGCTTGATAAACAATTGGATGAAGAAAGAATTAAAAAGTATAAGCAGTAAAGAGCCTACATCTCGAACATGCAGACTCTTAACAAAGAATTTAATAACAGTGCTAATTATAGCACTTAAAAGGAGAGATAAACAATGGCAATAGAAAATTATAA
>NZ_LFRG01000012.1:0-85283 GCF_001573875.1 Clostridium sp. ATCC 25772 | reverse complement strand
CTCGCATTTGTTTATATTGCTGCTATTTTTGTTTTATCTAAATAAGTTTTAGATATTTTGTTTTCAGACACGTCCTAATTACTTTTTACAGGGAACTGAATTATTTTGCATTTTTGTCGTGAAAAATAATTTTCATCATTTAACGAAAATAAAATTTCTTCCATGTCTGATAAATTGTTTATTTTAGTAATATTATCACTATCAATTAAATCTAATTCATCTTCATCTTGAAGAATCTCTATAAGAGTATTTAAATCTAAAATCTCCTCAAGACTTTGCCCTGATAATTCCTCATCAAAAAACTTTTCATCTTTTAAATCATCACAATTAGGAATATAATCAAAAAGTTTTTTTTCTAGTGCTTTATCCTGTATATTTTTTGAAGAATATCGAATATCCGTTATAAACCCATCTAAGTTTATTAGCCAAGTTAATGGATTTTTTTCAATATTACTTGGTAGCGTCCAATTAATATCTAACAATGTAATATTTAAAATTTCACAAATTTCATTATACCTTTTTGTTACTGATGAACTTGATACATTAAATATAGAAAATAAATCTTTTACTTTCATATAGGGTTCTTCACTAGCATCAAATAAAAAATTAATTTTCCCTATAACATATACAACGGCACAAGCCCATACATTAGATTTTCCTTTTAAAATTTTTTTGCAATTTTTTCTACATAGATTTTCCCATAATTTAAAAGAAAAGTTGCTATATTCTTCATCTAAATATTTTATAGCAAATTCTTCTATAATTTTTTCTATTTCATAATATCTCTCTTCCGCCTCTTTCGGTATAACTGCCATAAAAATATCTCCTTTTAAAAATACTTCACTATAAAAATGTAAACTATTTATAAGAAAAAATCAAATATTATATTTCAAATTTAACTTAACTTATTAATTATTAATAAGTTAAAATGTTCTTTAATGACCTTTTTTACTTACACACTGCAAAAAAATTTTATATTGGATAATTTTAAAGGACACCCCTTATTTAATTATATTGCGGGATGTCCTTTTTATTAATACTTTAATATTTTTTTAATAAAACTTACTCTTCTCTCGGTGCTTCTGCTACTAACTTAGCTAAATCAACTATTATAGATGGTAAGTTAGAATTAGCTGGATACGCTAAATACCTTCCACACCATATTGGATCAAATTTTTCTTTATATTTTCTTAATCCTTTAAAACTATAAACTTTATTTCCATAAGTAAATACATATCTACCCATTCTTTCTTTTACCTTTGAATACTTGTTGACACCTACATTTGAAAGTGGCGCCATACCTAAATTAAAATATTCATATCCTTCATTTATTGCCCAATTAATAAATGAGTAGAATACAGCATCCATAGTTCCATTAGGAGGATTTGGTATTAATCTCATAAGGTCGATACCTACAGTTTTATCATCATAAACTGGCAACAATGTAGCAAACCCTATAATTTCCCCTTCATGTTTTACTACTCCTATTGGTGTTAAACTCATATATTCTTTATTAAACCAACCTAATGAAAATCCTTTTTCTTTTCTATCGCCAAGCCACTTATCAGATATTTCTTTTAGTTTATTAAAAAGCTCATCATTGAAAGGTGGATTTATCATTTCAAATTCAAAAAGTCCTTTTTCTATCCTATTTTTTATATATCTTAAATCAGCTTTCTTTTTACCATTCAAATTGAAGCCTTCCAATTTTACAAAAGCTTCTTCTCCTAACTTAAAGAAATTGTATCCATTTTCATGATATAGCGGTAAATTCTCTTCATTTATTTCATAAAATACAGGTGTCATATTATTTTTATCTGCAAAAGCTCTAAATTCACCAATAGCTTTTTTAAATAAAGTTTTATCTCCTATTGGATCACCTAATGCTATCATTTTATTATCATACATTCTAAATCCAATAATAACCTTATTATCTGCAGCATAAAATAAACTCTTATCTTTTAAAAATAATAAATGTGTTTTGCAATTACCATCATATTTTTTTAAAAACTCTTTAAGTTTTTCTAATTCATCATCATTTGCATATTCAAATTCAATTTTCTTAACAGCTAAAAAATGTATTATAAGTACAATAACTAACAAAATTAAAAAGTAACTAGTCATCATCTTAGGTGTATACATAAAGTTCTTTACCACTGGCTTATATGGTATAAATGCTAGTGAGTTATTTATAACAAAATATATAAATCCATAAAATAAGCTCATTATTAAAACTATTGAAGTGTATAAAATAGCATTTTTAATTTCAAGTGGTGAATTTTCTCTATAAAATCTATCTTTAGATAGATATAATAAAAATGCTATAACCCCTAAAAGGCTTGATGCTTCTATATTTAATCCTTTTATAAAAGACAACAATGAGCCTAGTATTAAAAGAATTATTGTTACATTGTAAGCACCTTTTACCTTATCTAATATACCTTTTGATAGTATTATTAAAATAAATCCTATACCTATAACTGTAACTTCTGAGAATTGAAGCATTGGTACACTTAAAAACTTTCTAACTATCCTAACTCTAGTAGGAAAATTTGGCAATATAGAAGAAAGTATTAAAACTATTCCACTAAAAAATATTAATCCTGATAACGCTTTTATACCAAATTCATTTATAAGTGCTAAATTATTTTTATTTTTTTTCGATCTTTTGGCATTTAATAACTCACCTACTATTAAGAACATAGATAAAAGCCATGGAATCAAGTAATAGAATATTCTAAAAAGTAACATACCTACTATTATTCCTGAACTACTTATATTAAATAATTTAAAACCATAAATACAAGCTAAATCAAATGAACCTATACCTCCAGGTATAAAACTACAAACACCTATTGTAATTGCTAAGGAAAATACTGCTAAACTTTCAAAATAAGATGCTTCAGGTGCAAAGTAATGTATTAGCCCTGCAAAAAATATTCCTGCAACTATCCATTCTAAAACTGCTACTAAAACCATTTTTACTTTGCTTTTTAATGGCATAGTTATAGCTATGCTATCCTTAAACTTATCTCTTATATATGGAATTTTATCAATACTTAAATATAGTGGTATATATAATGATATTAATATGGCTAAAATAACATAAAATTTATTATCTAGCTTTACTATAAAATTAAAATTTAACAATATAAGACCTGAAAGTCCTGTAAGAGTTGTCATCCATATAGTGAAGGTCATATTAACAGCTTCTTTTGTTGATACACCTTCTTTTTTATAAAATGCAGTTCTTAACCCACCACCAGCTACTCCACCAGCTCCAATGAAATTATTAGTAGTATTTGACATCCAAGAAATTTTAAATATTTTCTTTTTATTTACATCTATATTTAATTCTTTACATAAAACTAAATCATATAATGTAGTAACAGCTACTGCTATAAGTCCCATTATGAAGACTACTAAAATTGTTGAGTTTTTTTCTTGCTTTAAAATATGTAACGCTTCAATAAGGTTTAAATTTTTCAGTTCTCCTTTTAATGCAAACAATACTAAAGCTAATACTAAAAAACCTATTACCGCTTTTAAAACAGTAATCTTAGATTTTTCCCAAGTTTCTCTATATTTGTCCAAAAAAATTTCACCCCTAATTCTAAAATATACACATTCATGTATATCAAATAATAATTTAAATTTAAAATATATTACTATAAATATATTATGATAATAAATATACTATCATATTCACATATACATTTAAGTTACAAAAGTGTAATATCTGTATTAAATTAGATTACATTTCTGTAATTTATGTTTCCAAATTGGTAATTCTAAATATATTTTAATAAAAGTAAAAATTATATGCTTATCTATTGCAGATTTCAAATGTGTATTAATGCCTATATACAGTATATATATATTGTATATATTAGTCAACTTAACTTTTTCTTACATATTTCTCATGAAAACTTAAATTAATTTCCCTATTAACGTTAAATATTTAATCTTACTTATAAAAAAAAGACTTTCTAATTAATTTTAGAAAATCCATTCATAATATATTTTTTTAATAAACTTTATCTAGTACTGCTCTCATTGATTATGATTCTATTTATATTTAAATTAGTATCTTTTTTTAAATCTTTAAACCCATCTTTACATAATATTAAGGGTTTAGTAATATTATGTAAATCCATTTGAACTACTTTAGCTATTTCACCGTTACTAAGTTCTATATATTCTCCTATATAGTAATTACTTATATTATTTATAAATATTTCACATAAACCATAATCAAGTTTTGCTATGCTTTCCTCCTGTATTATTTTTAATGCCGTAAAAGGGTCTCTTCTTTTCTTATATATTCTATTAGAATTTATAGCATCAAAAACATCAGCTATAGCTATTATTTTTGCAAAACTATGAATTTTATTACCTTTTATACCTAAAGGATACCCCGAACCATCTATTCTTTCATGATGCATTAATATCCCAAACTTTATATCATCCTTTAAATAAGGCATATCTTTTACCAAATTATAAGATTCTATTGGATGGTTTTTAATAATTTTCACTTCTTTACTTGTAAGATTATCTTTTTTTAGAAGAAGATTTTGATCTAATGTATATTTACCATAATCATGAAGCATAGCAGCTCTCATAAGTAATATTAAGTCAGTATCATTAAGATTCATCCACTTGCCTAAAAGTAGCGATAATAATGTTACATTTACAGAATGTGTAAATATGCTATCTTCTCCACTCCCATTTAATAATATGTTTTTAACCATAATCCGTGGTGAATTTAATTCTTCTAATATTTTTTTACAAAATATAGTTACATCACTTATATTATTTTTATTAGCAAAGTTTAAAGTATTAAATATATTTGTCAATCTATTAGAATATATTTTTATATTTTTTTCTGCCTCTTTCAAACTTTCATTTTCTTTTATAATATCTTTTTCATCTAATTTATAAAAATCTTTAATAAAACTCTTTTCTGTTTTAATTAATATAGGGTTTTCCATATAGACTTCTTTTAATTTTTTATATATTTCCTCTGTTATTTTAGTTCCCTTTTTAACTAAAACCATGTCATCAATTATTATATCTTCTTTAATAAAACCATCTAATTTAATTTTATTTTTGTTATCTTGCAAATCCTCAGTATTACTCATATTCTCCCCCCCATATCTATATTAACTTTATAGCATATTAAAGATATTTATACAATTATTTATATGTATCAAATTTCAACAAAATATGAACATAATTATAATACTTCTTTTTAATAAAAGTTGTTATATAGAATACAAAAAAACTGTATCAAAGCAAAAATAAAACTTGCTTTTGATACAGTTTCTATTAATTAAATTTATAAACTACATTCCAACAGATATCTTAAATAATTCATTTTCCTTATCTTCAATATATTTACATAAATCTTTGAAATCTTGAAGCCAATGAATTTTTGAAAGCTCTCTTAAGTCTATAACTACGCCTGTTGACTTATGTCTTATAAATTCCATATTGTATATTGGTGTAACTACAAACCCATTTTTACAATCATATATGCAAGATTCAAATTTATCCCAATTGTTTTCAAAATATTTCGTCTTAGCAAAACATAATCTATATAAATGAAAAACCATTCCTAATGTAGATGATTTTTTTGCAAACTTATGGCTAAAGCATTCTTGTACAGGGTATTTTTCTTGCACTCTCTCCCAATATAATCTTTTATTGGTCCTTAACCCGTACTTATCTATTACTTTACACTTTTCTTCCCCTAATTCCTCTCTCATAATTTTTTCTCTTTCAGTGTCGTCTAATGTCCTTAATAAATCATTGTTCAAAGCGAAAACCTCCTAAAAGAAATTAAGAATAATCTTTTCTTATCTTAATATTAATAATATTCTAACAATTTTTCCAATAGCAAGTATCTATAGTTACACATTGAACTATCCGATTATTAAATATATAAATCAATAGCAACAAAATTTTCATTTTTAAATACAATTATATCATTTTTTGTATTATTATATAATTATTTGACTTTTTATAGTATTATAAACTTATATTTAACTTTTAATATATGTTAAATATAATTTATATTACATAATTTAAACTCTTATTTTAACTTAATTAAAATTAAACTTTAATATTGGAGGAGAACGTTATGAAATCTTTTTTTCCTAAAATTTTTATGTATAAAAATAACGGTGATTTAAAAAAGAAAAGCATAAAAAATCAAATACTTTTATTACTTTTACCATTAACTATCGGTGCTATGATAGTTATGGTAGGTATATCTTATACCACTGCTCAAAAAATTTTATTTTCTGAAATTGATGAAAAAATGTCTTATCAAACTAATTCTACAATAGAATTTATTAGCAAACTTTTAGATAGACATGGCCAAATTGCAAAAACATTAGCAAGTTCCATTAAATCATTTAATGGAGACATAAGTCAAAGTAATTCTGAAAACCTAGTCAAATCATTTATAGAAACTAATAATGAAACCTTTGGTTCAGGTATATTTTATGAACCGTACTTAATAGATAAAAACACTAAATTTTTATCACATTATGGTTATAAGAAAGATGGCCAAGTTCTTTACACAAATGTATATTCCAAAGATGACTATACAAAAGACTACTGGTATAAACTAGGTGCTAGTTCTAAAGAAGATTTAATGTGGTGTGAGCCATATTTAGATGAATATACTAATGTTACTATGTTAACATCTGTATGTCCTATTTTACAAAACAATAAGCTTTTAGGTGTGGCAACTGCTGACATTGACCTATCTACCATTCAAAAAACTATAGCAGAAATTAAAGTAGGAAAGTTAGGAAGAGCATTCTTGTTAACATCAGATGGTACTTATATAGCAGATAAAGATTCATCAAAGGTTTTGAAAATGAATATTAAAGAGGATTCTAACGATAGCCTTAAGACAATTAGTACTAACATATTATCTTCTGAATCTGGTAAATCTTCATTTAAAGATGATAATGGAACAAATATAACATTTTTCTCTACTATTCCTGAAACCAATTGGAAACTTGTTATGTGTATACCAGAATCGGAACTTTTAAATCCACTAAGAGTTTTAGCCTTTAAAATATTTGTAACTATGCTTTTTGTTATAATTTTAGTAACTATATGTATAACTAAATTAGCTAATAATCTAAAAGTAAGAATATCTAAGGTTAATTCTTTAGCTGAGGCTATTGCAAATGGTGATTTAACTTATAGAATAGACGTAACATATAATGATGAATTAGGTGAGATGGCAAATCATCTTAATAAAATGGGTGATAACTTAAAAACTGTAATCGAAAAAGTATCTATTGGCCTTGAACAGGTTGTTTCTACTTCTGAAGAACTAACTGCTAGCGCTAATGAAACTAAAGAAGCTGCTAATCAGATTTCTATATCTATTCAAGATGTTGCTAATGGTGCTGAAATGCAATCTACATCTTTTATTGAAGCTTCTAAAGAAGGTGAAAAACTTCACCATAGAGTTTCTGATATATCTTCATCTATTTCTTCTGTAAGTGCTGCTTCTAACCTTGCCTATGATAAAGCATTAAGTGGTAATAATGTAGTTACTTCAACCATAACTCATATGAAAGACATTAATACCAAGGTATCTTCTTCAGCTCAAATTGTTAATTCTCTTAATGAAAAGTCAATTGAAATTGGTAATATATTATCTTTAATTTCTAATATAGCATCCCAAACTAATCTTTTGGCTTTAAATGCCGCTATTGAAGCTGCGAGAGCTGAAGAAAAAGGAAAGGGCTTTGCTGTAGTTGCTGATGAAATACGAAAACTTGCTGAACAATCTTCAGATGCAGCTAAAAATATTTCTGTTATAATAAATGAAGTTCAAAATGAAATACAAAATGCTTCATTATCAATGAATGAAGGATGCAAGTTTGTAGATGAGGGCATGACTATGGTTTTTGAGGCTGGAAGCTCCTTTGAAAACATTCTACAGGAAGTTAAATCTATTTCCGAAAGCGTAAATGATTTATCTTCTGTTATGGATAAGGTTTTATCAAGTAGTACTATTATGGTACAATCTGTTATTAATTCTTCAGAAATTTCTACTACAACTTCTGCTAATACTCAGAATGTAGCCGCCTCTAGTGAAGAACAAACTGCTCTTATGAATGAAGTTTCTAATGCTTCAGAACATCTATCTCAAATGGCATGTGAACTTCAATTAGAAATTTCTAAGTTTGTACTTTAAATACTAAAAATTATATCAATAAAAAAGACAGGTTTAATTTATTATCAAAACCTGTCTCTTGTTTTAATCAAAACTAATATTATTTTAAAAGTATTCCACCATAATTACTTATAACCACTGCAAATACTACAGAAACTATTGTCATAAGTTTTATTAAGATATTCATAGATGGTCCAGAAGTATCTTTAAATGGGTCTCCAACTGTATCCCCTACAACTGCTGCTTTATGAGAATCACTTCCTTTTCCACCATAAGCTCCACCTTCAATATATTTTTTAGCATTATCCCATGCACCACCGGCATTAGACATAAACATTGCAACCATAACACCAGTTCCTAGAGCTCCTGCAATTGTCCCAGCAAGTGCTTCCACTCCTAACAAGAATCCAACTACTAGTGGTATAGCTATTGCTAAAATACCTGGAAGCAACATTTCCTTCAATGCTGCATCTGTTGAAATTTCAACACACTTTGCATAATCTGGCTTTTCAGTTCCTTCCATTATTCCCTTTTTCTCTTTAAATTGACGTCTAACTTCTTCAACCATTTTAGTTGCAGACTTTCCTACTGCTTCCATAGTTAATGCAGCAAATAAAAATGGCACCATACACCCTACTAAAAGCCCTGTAAGTGTCAATGGATTTAATAAATTTATACTTTCCAGATTAACAGCTTGAGCATAAGATGCAAACAAAGCTAGCGCTGTTAGTGCTGCTGAACCAATAGCAAAACCTTTGCCAATTGCTGCAGTAGTATTTCCAACTGAATCTAATTTATCAGTAATTTCTCTAACTTCCTTTGGCATATCAGCCATTTGTGCAATTCCACCAGCATTATCTGCAATTGGACCATATGCATCTACAGAAATGACCATGCCTGATGTTGCAAGCATTCCTACTGCTGCTAATGCAATTCCATATAAACCTAAACTTGCATCTTCTGCACCACCTATTAAAAAGTATGATAGTAATACTCCTAATGCAATTATTAAAATAGGTACAACTGTAGATTTCATTCCAATAGCAAGACCAGAAATTATATTTGTAGCTGCTCCTGTTTGAGACTCCTCTGCAATAGTTTTTACTGGCTTATAATTATCTGATGTGTAATACTCTGTAATTTTACCTATGAAAACCCCAACTAATATTCCAACTAAAACAGATATAAATGGTTTTATAGTATTTAAAATAGTTTTACTTAAAATCAAAGAAAATATTATCATAAGTACTACAGATACATATAATCCTAAATTCAATGTTTTCTGTGGATCTTTTCCTTTAGAATATCTAACTATAAATATAGCAATTATTGATGCTATTATACCAGCAACAGATACATACATTGGAAACATAACAGCATTTTTTCCTAGTGATGCACTTGCTGCAACTCCAAGAGTTAATGCAGATATTAAAGAACCAACATAAGATTCAAACAGGTCTGCTCCCATTCCTGCTATATCACCTACATTGTCACCTACATTATCAGCTATAACAGCAGGATTTCTTGGGTCATCTTCCGGAATTCCAACTTCTACCTTTCCAACAAGGTCAGCACCTACATCTGCAGCTTTAGTATATATTCCTCCACCTACACGTGCAAAAAGAGCTATAGATGATGCACCTAATCCAAAACCTGTGATATATTCTATTTCTAGGTTGAAAATCAAAGATAATATTGCAAGACCTAAAACCCCAAGTCCTACAACTGAAAGTCCCATAACTGTTCCCCCAGAAAAAGCTACCGATAAAGCATCTTCCTTTCCTTTAGTAGCAGCTTGTGCAGTTCGTACATTAGCTTTTACTCCTACCTTCATACCTGCATATCCAGCAGCAATTGAAAATAGTGCACCTAATACAAAACTTATAGCTGTTTTTATATGAAGAAATACTGCAATAGCAATAGCTACCACTAATATAAATATCCCCAAATATCTATATTCCTTCTTCAAAAATGCCATTGCACCTTCGCTTATATGCCCTGCAATCTCCTCCATTTTTTTATTTCCCACTTCTTTTTTTGAAATTTCTTTTGATATAAACATTGCAAAAAGTAAAGTTAACACTGATACTATTATTGCAAAAAATAAAAAAGACATAAAATACCCCCTTTAAGTACCATATTTCCATAAAACTATTACTAATAGATTTCATAGTAACTATTACTATTTTCTATAACTATATATTCTTCTTTTTGAAGTTTTCCCCTCTAACATTTCTATAAACTTTTTGTAAACTTTTACACTAAATGTAATGACATTTTACAACATATTTTTTCAAAATTAAGTTTAAATTTTCTGAATATTATTATTTTCTATTTATTATGTTATAATCATGTGGAGCTAATTTCTATATTATATTAAAAATTGAATATTTTTAACTTTTTGGTTTAAATGTGATTAATTTCATTTTATTAAAAGGGAAAAGAGTTTAAATCTCTTACGGTCCAGCCACTGTAATGAAGAGCAAATTTTTATTATACCACTGCAAATTATAAATTTAAGTTTGTGGGAAGGTGAACATTTGTGATGAATCTAAGTCAGGAGACCTGCCAATAAGTTCTAAAGTTGCTTACTAGGATAGGTTAATTTTAATTAAATTTACTACATTACATAATTAGTTGTATGTTTTAAAGTTATTTATTACAGTATCTTATTCTAGGATACTGTTTTTTGTTATAGATTTATTATAATTATTAAATTAAATAATAAAATAAATTTAAAATATTTTTATTATTCTAATTATTGCGCTTATAAATATTAAAATATTTATATATATTAATAAAAAGATTATTTAGGGGGATTTTTTATGAGAAAACAAAAAATTTATTCATTAATTTTAGCAGTATCATTAACTGCATCAATTCTTTCAGGCTGTGGTAATACAAATAAAATCTCAAGAGAGGTTTCTTCAAATTCTGCTTCTGAGCAAGAAAATTACAAAGAAGTTACTGTAAACAATGACTTACCTTCTGGTAAAGAAGATGAAACTTTTTCTACTGCACCTAAAAAAGCTGTTACACTAAGTGGTTTTACAACAGAAATGCTACTTGCATTAGGTCTTGAGGATTCTATAGCAGGATATTCATTTCAAGACAATGAAGTACTACCTGAATATAAAGATGCACATTCCAAACTTAACAAGTTGTCTGATTTAATGCCATCTAAAGAAACATTATTAGGTGTTGAACCTGATTTCATAACTGGATGGATGTCTACTTTTACTGAAAATAATTTTAATAATAAATTTTGCAAAGAAAATAATGTAAAAATTTATGTTCCAAAATGTGAAAGTCCTAATGCAACAATGGAAACTGTCTATGAAGATTTTACTAATCTTGGGAAAATATTTAATGTAGAAAAAAATTCAGAAGATGTTATATCTAAAATGAAAAAGGATATTGAAACTATATCTTCTAAAATATCAAAAGATATAAACCCAGTTAAAGCATTTGTATATGATTCTGGCACAGATAGTCCTTTTACTGCATGTAATGGTCTACCTACAGATTTGATAAGGCTTGCTGGTGGTGAAAATATATTTAAAGATGGAGAAAAACCTTGGGCTAAAGTAACTTGGGAAGAAGTTGTTAAACGAAACCCTGAGCAAATAATAGTAATGCAATATAATGCAGCTGATGATGTTGAAGAAAAAATAAACTTTTTAAAAAATCATGATGCATTAAAAGATGTAGATGCTATAAAAAACAATAAAATATTTGTCTTAGAACTTTCAGAAGTAGTTGCTGGTGTTAGAAATCCTGGTGCTATAAAAACTATGGCTGAAAATTTCCATCCTGAAATATTCAAAAAATAAATTGGAGCGTTTTAAAATGAAAAAATTAAAAACAAACATATATATTATCTACATAGCATTAATATTATTTTTAGTATTTTCTATAATAGTTGCTATTAATGTTGGTTCAGTAGATGTGAGCAGTTCTGAACTTTTAAAAATTATAATTAATAAAACATCCGGAAATGATGTCTTTGAGAAAACATGGTCAAGTTCTGTAGAAAATATAATTTGGCAGTTACGATTACCTCGAACTCTTCTTGCTGGAATTGTTGGTGCCGGTCTTGCTCTTTCTGGAGTATTAATGCAAGCTTTAACAAAAAATGTTCTTGCTGATCCATATATACTTGGTATTTCCTCCGGTGCATCCACCGGTGCAGTTATAAGTATATTACTTGGAAGTAGCCTAGCTATACCTTTTATGTCTATCCATATAGGTGCATTTATAGGTGCATTATTATCTTCAATATTAGTATTCGTACTTTCAAGTAAAAAAGGTAAATTTTCATCTTCAAGTTTAGTTCTAACAGGAGTTGCTGTGGCATCAGTATTCTCTGCAATAACAAATTTTATTATATTCAAAGCAGAAGATGTAAGAAAATTATATTCAGTGATGTTTTGGATGACTGGGTCTCTTGCTGGATCTAAATGGGATGATGTACCTTTAGCGTTTTTAGTGCTTATAATTTCATCTGTTATATCTTTAGTTATTCATAAAACTCTTGATGCAATGCTGCTAGGTGAAGATGCTGCTATAACTTTAGGTGTTAATATTAAACTTTTTAAAAAAATAATAATTGTAACAAGTACATTACTTACTGGAATTATGGTTTCTTTAAGTGGAATTATAGGCTTTGTTGGTCTTATCATTCCTCATATTTGCAGAACAATTGCAGGTTCTGTACATAAAAAGCTTATTCCTTTAACAGTTCTTTTAGGTTCACTATTTTTAATATGGTCTGACATATTTGGTAGAATGATAGGTTCAACTGAAGAACTTCCTATAGGCGTTGTTACCGCAATCATCGGTGCTCCATTCTTCCTATGGTTATTAAGAAAAAGTAAGTATTCTTTTGGAGGTTAAAATGACTAAGCTATATGTTAAGAATTTAAATTATAAACACATATTAAAAGATATAAGTCTTGAAATATCTAAGGGAGATTTTGTAGGAATCATAGGTCCAAATGGTAGTGGAAAATCGACTTTACTTAAAAATATATATAGAGTTTTCACTCCAGATAGTGGTGAGGTTTTACTTAACAATAAAAACATAAAAAAATTATCTCATAAAGATATTGCAAAAGATATGTCAGTAGTGGCACAAGAAAATAGACCAGAGTTTGACTTTAATGTGCTTGACATGGTGCTTATTGGAAGATTTGCACATAAAGGTTTATTTGAAGATAATACAAAATCAGATATTTCTTTTGCAGAAAGCTGTCTTGAAAAGGTTGGAATGCTTAAATTTAAAGATAGAAGTTTTTCAAATTTATCTGGTGGTGAAAAGCAAAGAGTTTTAATTGCCAGAGCTCTTGCACAGCAAAGTGACTTTATGATTTTAGATGAACCAACCAACCATTTAGATATTGGATACCAACTTCAAATAATGGATATTATAAAAGCTCAAAATCTAACAGTATTTTCAGCAATACATGATTTAAATATAGCATGCTACTATTGTGATAAAATTTTTGTTATGAAAGATGGTGTTATATTAGATTTTGGAAGTCCTGAAGACGTATTAAATGAAAAAATAGTTAAAGAACTTTTTGGACTTAATTGTAGTATTGAAAAAAGTTCTGCTACTAATAAATTGAATATAACCTATATTCCTAATTCTTTCAAAAATGAAAAATTACAAGTTATTTAGTAAAAGCCTGTGATAATTAAAATCACAGGCTTTTTATACAATTAATACTTTCTTTTAGGATTTTTAGGAAACCAGCCTTTTTTCACTCTCTCTTCTTGTTCAATTATTTCATGAATACTCCAAAGACATGAAAAACCTGTTACCCCTAATATTGATGCAATAATATTGTTTTTAACTATTACAGATATTCCTATAAAAATTAATCCTAATATGAAAAACATTGGCCATATCTTTTTACCAAAATAATATTCACCCTTAATGACTATTGGATGAAATACCCCAATGATAAAAAAAGCCATTAGTCCAATCATAATACCTTGAAAATTCAAAATCATACCACCTCATAAATTTTTAATACATACTCTAAAATTTTGAGCATACTTTGTAAGTAAACTTAGCAAAAACATTCTTTTAAAATACTTACCTCTATTAACTATACTCCTAAAACAAGTGTTCCTATAATCCAATATATTACCCACCAAAATAATAATATTGCATTAATTATTATTAGAAAAACTGCTAACTTAGTTTTATGTCTTATGATTCCTATTATTGAAAATACCCCTCCAATAAACGCAAAAATACTTGGACCAATAAGAATTAAAATTCCTTCCAGCACCGTTGCATGAGTTGGTATAAATTGAACAAATTCATTTACTAAAACTAAGAAAGACAATACCAAAATACCTAAAGACCACTTGGTAAATATACTTTCATCCTTCATCTCAATCTCCCTGTTAATTCATATAATAATCTAATTATATCATATTTAACTTTTCAAAATAAATTTTTGATTCCATTTATTATACTTATATTTCTAGAAAACATTGTTAATATCTTTTAAATTTATAATTTATTTTTAATTTAAGGTAACTTACATAAAAAACTCTATTTTTTGTTATTTTTCTTATATATCCTATATCTATTTTATTTCATGCTTTTTACTTATATGTTATAATCTTTTATAAATGTTGTTTTATTTACAATTTTAAACATGGGGGTTTTTATATTATGAACACAATTAATTTAAATTTTGACTGTAAAGTATTAGACGGGAATAATCCAGAGTTAGTTTTTGGTGCAGCTGAATGTCTTGCAGAAACTTTTGCTGGAGTAAAGATAGGTAAATTTACTATCTGTGAGCCTATGGCTAAAATATGTAAATTATCTAAAGAAGATATGATGGAATTCACTACAAATTATATAAAAGATATTGTAAATGATGGTTTATGTGTGGTGGCAGTAGATAATGATACTAATAAAGTTCTTGGAGCTATGGCTTGTGAAAATTACAATCCTAGTAGGAAAGCTTCTTTTGAAGTAAAAAATGAATCAATAAACAATATATTTAGTTTTCTTGGAGAATTAGACAAACAATTTTTCACAATTGTAGAAAAAAGATTTGGAAGAAAAATAAGAAAAAATGAATATGTCCGTGGTTCTATGCTAGGAGTTAGAACAGAATTTAACAAAAAATATGTTGCACAAAACATGCTTTCACTTGTAATGGATCAATGCGCAGAAAAGGGCTTTAAAGCATTTTTTGTTGAAGCAACAAACTTTAGATCTCAAAAGTTTAATGACCTTTACGGCTTTTATACTGCTAAAGACTTACAAGGTAAACCTATATCTAAAAAATATTGCGACCATAAAATATTCCACCAAATTCCTGAAGATGTTGCTTTAGAATGTTTACTTATGATAAAACCTGTTGAAAATGCTGTTGTACAAGCATTATGCGTATAGATTATACTAATTATTTTCTATTCTAAGCATACATAAATAATATGACCCCTAAAAATACATAAAGGGGTCATATTATTTTAAATTATCAATTTTTATAATTAAATTATCAGCTCATAAATGTTTTTATCTAATAGACTATTGACCAAAGTGCTAAAGTTATTTCTGGTTCCCAACTAACTATAGCTCTATGAGCTTGACGACACTTATATTTATTTCCTTTATAAGTAACTAAGTCACCTACTTTATAAGTTGTTCCTGGCTTCCATTCGCTAACTTTCTCAGTATCTGTACCGCCAGTTTGTTTTTTAACTATCAGTGTTCCTTCTTTAAGAGTTGTTTTTTGACCATCTTCTTCTGTTGCAATTATTTTGTATGAGTAATTATAATCAGCCCAAGCTGAGCAATACAATTTAAGTTTAAATGCCCCTTGAGATAAATCATATCCTACATATTTTTTTTGAGTATCGTTTAGAGCACTAAGCTCAGCATCTATATATTTTCCACCATTTACATATAACTCTATATTAGTTATCTTTTTACCACTTACACATTCACCTGTTATTTCCATGTCACCTGTTATTGTTTTAGTATCATCAAAATTAACTGCATATTTAAGTGGTAACTTTTCTATTTCATCTTCTGAAGTCTTTTCAAGTCCAGTATTAGTGATTTTATAAGTTATACTGCTACCTTTTTCTAATTGTAATTTGTTTTCTGTATTTGTTATTAGTAGTCTATTATCCGGTTCTCTATGCTTAACTGTAATATAATCACCTATTTGAATAGGAATATCTTCAACTAAGGCTTCATTTACTTCATTTCCAGTAAAATCTTTTGTATAAACAGTATTTCCTTCACTATCCCTAATTAGAAGTGATGCATAACTATCTTCAAAATAGTAATGTGGCATAATTCCTTTAATATCAAATTTTGCATTTTTATTAGCTAAGTCCAAACCTAATTCTCCAAAAACTTTATCTGCATAACCTTTAAAAGTAAAATTAAATTTTTCACCTAAATAAGCGGTTTCTTTGTTATCCCCATCGCCAGTTTCTCCATTTATAACAACATTAAAGTTAGCAGTATCTCCTGATACATTTACATTTTGTAAACTTATTCCGCTATCCATTCCATTAGATAAAAATAATTCATTGGAATTAATGTTTATCTTTGTATAACCTAAAGCTGCTTTAGATAAATCTCCAACTGCATTTAAAGTTCCATATGGTCTATATAGATATACTTCATCATTACCACTTGCATTACCTCTTCCTTGAAAAGCTGTGTTTATTCTATATACTAATAAACCTTCTCCTGGTAAATTCGATTCATATAATCTTTCTTTTTTTCTATATTCTACTACAAAATATTCTTTATTTGAATTTGGTGATTTAATAATATAGCTGTTATTATTGGAGTTACCTATTTTAGATACTGAATATTTTCCTGGTTTATTTATTTCCTGTATATTATCCATCCACTTACCATAATACATTTTCATGTATGTTCCCATTGATTGAGGAATAGATTTAGTTTGATCCATTACATCCCATGGTCCAACAGCAACTTTACCATCATAATTATAATGATAAAGATCTGGTGCTCCTAATGTATGAAACATCTCATGGCTTAAAACACCAATACCATTATCTCCAATGAAATCTTCTAATTGAAAATTGTAAGTATCTATTTTTTTACCATTTATTCTTGCATCTTGATAAAACATATTCCATTTATGAGGCCATAAAAGTGATGACCATCCAGTTGTTGCACCCTTTATAATAAAACAAACATTATCAACCTTACCATCATTGTCTGAATCCACATTTAAATCTTGTGGAATTTGATTTTTAACAGAATCAACTGCATTTTTAAGTAATGTTTGTTCTCTCATTCCTCTTTCATTGTCTGGAACATTTGCATAATAACTTCTTGGATGACTATCAGTATAACTTAAAACTTTATCACCCTGAGGTTTTGGATAAAAAGTTGTATTAATATCTAATTTATTATAAGACGCTTCTTTATAATAATTATTTAAGGATGCTTGATTTTCCGAGTTAAATTGTCTATCATATGTGGAAAAATTTCTTGTTATTTCATATTGATCACTAAATTTTATGAAAATAACTATATTATTAAGCTTTCCAATATTTTTTGTACTTTTAGTTGAAACATTTGCATTAAGCATCTCTCTTTGTTTTTCAATTTCATCTTTTGGATATTCCACATCATTTATATTAATTCTGCTATCATTTTCAATATATTGCAAACTTTCAGTTTTTTCTTTAGTTACCCGTTCTCTTGATGGTAATATTTCATCCTTTACATATTTTCCATAAACATAATATCCTGTCTTTTCATCTTTAAGTATTGCTCTTCCCTTTACATCATGCAAATAGTTGTAAAACTCATCTCCTGATGCATAACACTGAATAACTTGTCCATCAGGTTGTGTTAAATTTACCTGTGCATCCTTCATTGGTGCCGCATTAACTTGTGGCTGGCTTGTCCCTAAAATGCTAGCCATTGCAACTAAAGTTGCTAATCCTAGCTTAGATAAAAACCCTTTTTTCATTTTTAATCCCCCTTTTTAGTTCATCACATTTATAACCATACTAAACCTCCCATTTTTTAACGTGGTATAACTGTGAATACTTATTTATTAAACATTATAACTAATCATTTGTAATTGACTTGCTATAATAAATTAAACTAGTAGTGTTTAAATTTTTCTTATATCGAAAAATCTGGATCGACTAAATTTTGATATATATCTTCTAGTAAGCTATAGCTTGATATATTATTTTTATCTAACCTTAGAAATTTCAGTTTTTTCAAGTCACTTATAGCTGATATATCGCATATTTTGTTACTATCTAATCCTAAACTAATTATTTTACTTTTAGCTGAAAGTATAGAAATGTCATTTATTTTATTATTGCTAGCCCAAAGCCCTGTGATTTCATTCATATTCTCAATTCCTTCTAAAGAAGATATATCATTATTACAAATATTAAGTTCTTTAATACCTTTAATAGTTTTTAATGGTTTTATATTACTAATTTTATTATTGCTAACATCTAAATTAGTTAAATTAACTAATTTTGAAAGGGAATTTATATCAGTTATGTTGTTGTTTGATACATAAAGTTCTTTTAAATTTAATAGGTTTTCAATTCCTTCTAGAGTAGTTATTTCATTGCTACTTATATCTAATCTTTCTAGCTTTTTCAAATCCTTAATTATTGATATATCTTTTAAGCTACAATCTATAACTTCTAAATTTTTAAGATTTTTTAATGTTGATATGACTTTAAGATCATTTATATTGCAATGCACTATTTTTAAAACTGTGATGTTATTTTTTTCATTTAACTGATTTATATCTTCTATTCCACTATCAATTATTTCTAATGATGATATTTCATCTAAATTTTTTATATCATTTAAACTCTTAATATTGTCATTTTTAATAACTGTGCTCTTTGCTTCTTCATTCACTTCCTCAGTATTTTGAAATTCACTTTCTGACTGTTCTTCTTTAATTTCAGGATTATTTTTAGAAGTCTCCTTTTCATTTTTTTTATTATTTTTACCTAAATTTTGTTCTAATTCTACCCTTTGGCTAGGCTCTGTTTTACTACTTTCTTTTCCTTGATTACATTTATATACTACAACTATAGCGATACTTATAATTGCACACATCATTATAACTATTGTACTTTTTTTCATCCCTTCACCCCCTATTTTTATATTTTTCTCCCTTTTATTTTTTGTTATCGTTAGAATCACCTAACACTTTACATTTTTTAAACATATTTTTGAAATAATGTATATTTTTATAGAATATTGTTGAATTTTATCCTTAACTTAATTCTAAATGTATGAATATTATTTTATTTTTATTATGAAAGTTATAGTATATTTTTTGCAAAAAAAATAAATGCAGTGCCATACTTAAGCACTGCATTTTTTGTTAATCTACAGGTTTTCCTTCAAAATTTGTGTATTCTGTAGGATTCTTTTCATCGCCTCTGTTATTTTGATTTTTATGTAGTCTTTGTCTTCTTTCTCCCTTTTGTGGAGAATTATTAGTTTTATTACTTTTAGACATATTATTCACTCCTTATCTTTTATAATAAATGATAAAAATTTAAATTAAATTAAATCCACTTTAAAATACTACATTAAATATTCTATCTAAAAAATTCAAAATAATTCCCTTTTAAAAGTTCCTTTATTTTCATATATAATTTTATTCATAATAAAACCCTACTTAGATACTATATTTGATTCTTTTTCTTCTTTATGCAATAATATTGTTAATTTTATTTTTGTATGAGAGGTATATATATGGCTTTACTAAGAAAATTATTAGGCTTTTCTGTAGGAACTGTTATTGTTACTATACTAGGTCTTATTTCAGCACCAATTATAACTAGAATTATTGATACTACTAACATGGGGCATTTGGCTATGTTTAATACCACCTTTAATTTAATTTTAGGTTTTGTATTATTAGGTTTAAATCATGCCTATGTTAGATATTATTCGGAAGAAGAACCAGCACAAAGGTCTGAGCTGCTGAAAATTTGTTTGAAAACCCCGCTAAAAGCAAATTTAGCAATTAGTATAATTCTCTTAATATTTTACAAACCACTTTCCTTATGGATGGTAAAAAAACAATCACTATTTATAATAGTTTTATTAATAATATACTTATTTTTCGGAATATTATCTACTTTTGCGCTACTAGAAGTAAGGATGAGGCAAAAATCTAAGGTATATTCATTTTTAACTGTAATTTTAAAAATCTCTTATTTACTACTTGTTGTTATTTTTTTCTTTATATATAAAAACAATTATTTAACTGTTGTACTTGCCACAGTAATTTCACAAGTAATACTTACTCTAATTGCTTTATTTATTGAAAAAGATGTTTGGTTTAAAAAATCCATTACTATAAATTCTATTGATAAAAATAAACTAGCTAAATATGGAGCTCCATTTATATTTTCTCAAACTGTTACATCGCTTTTTCAATCAATAGATAAAATTTGTATTGATGCATTCACTAATTCAACGCAAGTAGGTTTATATAGCGGTGCTACACTTCTTATTGTTCCTTTAACTTTAATTCAAGGTACTTTTAATACTTTTTGGACTCCTGTTGCATATGAAAAATACAATGAAAATCCAAATAATACGGACTTTTTTTCAAATATGAACAAAGTAGTATCATTTTCTATGCTAGTTATTTCTATATTAATTATTGCATTTAAAGATTTTATAATATTGTTTTTAGGAAAAGATTATAAAGATGCTGTTTTTATTTTTCCATTCTTAGTTTTTATGCCTATAATGAACTGTATTTCAGAAACTACAGTTGTAGGAATTAATTTTAAAAAGAAAACTAAAAATCATATATATATTTCATTAGTTGCAGCAATATCTAATACTATAGGGAACCTTATATTAGTACCTATATATGGAGCAAAGGGTGCTGCAATATCAACAGGCCTATCCTATATAATATTTTTTATAGCAAGAACATATTTTTCAAATAAATATTATAAGGTAAACTACAATCTAAAAAGATTTTTTATATCTATAGTATCTATTTATATATTAGCTATATACTCTAGCTTTTATAAATTTAATACAACTATAGCTATTCTTTCATTAATATCTTTATCTATAGTAACAATTTTATATAAAGATGTTGTTTATTTTTTAGTTAAAAATATTAAGAACATAAAAATAAGAAAGTAGCTTGAATTCTTATCAAACTACTTTCTTTTCATCTTTAAATACTATGAAAGATTACATACATCTATCACAAGGATCAAACTTTCCACTTTCTTGAATACTTCCTTTGCATATATAAATAAAAATGAGATAGATTTTTATTTATAATTCTTTTTTAGCCTTTATAATAGTATTTTTAATAAAATTACTTTTCCCCTCAGTATAATTATTTCTATCATCCTTATATTTTTCAGCCAACATTTTCTTTAAATTACAATATTCTTTTGCAACTTCGTCATGGTTTATTAAGTAGTCTCTAAACAGTATCTTATTATTCCATTCCTCACTATTCCACTGAACAATATGTATATGATGAGTTCTACTATTTTCAGTTCCTCTTACAAAAAAACATCTCTCATTATTAGAAGCCTCAGGTCTATAAATATATCCACTTTCCTCTAAAATTTTAATAATATTAGGTAACTCCTTAAAATCTTTTATTCCTATAAGTATATCAATAATAGGTTTAGAAGTAATATTAGATATAGCTGTACTTCCAATATGCTGTATATCTACAACATATTTTTTAATTTTTGATAATATTATTTTTTCTTCTATATCATATAATTGTTTCCATTCACTTTTATAATTACTTAACTCCACAGCTCCCCTTTTTAACCCAATCATCTTCTACTCCTTTTCCAAGGTCTATTTCCTT
Source organism: Clostridium sp. ATCC 25772 (assembly GCF_001573875.1). Lineage (NCBI taxonomy): Bacteria > Bacillati > Bacillota > Clostridia > Eubacteriales > Clostridiaceae > Clostridium > Clostridium sp. ATCC 25772. Next base: position 63,176 of record NZ_LFRG01000012.1, on the reverse strand, counting down.
GTAACCATCCATTTTCTCTCCAATATTCTTTATCTGGATTACCATCTGGACAACTATTGATAAATCTTTTAAATACATTAAATAATATTTTTGTTTGTACCGGAATATACTTTTGTTTACAGTTCATTGATTTATAAAAAGCATATGATTTCTTTTTTAAAATTTTTTCGTATTTATTCTGTTTTCTAATAGCCATTTCACTCCATTCTTTGGCCCAAAGATTAAATCCACATTTATATATTTTAGGAATTCCCCAAAATCTCAAACTTCTAGCTATTGGTCTTATAGAATGTTTCGTCCCTGCCCCAGCTGTTGTCGAAATTATAAAAGCTGACTTTGAAAACATTTCTTTTAAAGGCCTATGTGGCATAAAAATACATGCAAAATGATCTAAAAACCCTTTAATTTGTCCACTTTCACTAAGAGAATAAACTGGAGATGCTATAATAATTCCATCTGACTTTTTAAGAGCATCTAAAATAGGATGTGTATATTTACTATGAGGACAAAATTCTCCACCAAAACTTCCTTCTTCAAAACATCTAAAACAGCCGCAACAAAACAATGGTAAATCCTTTGGCAAATAAAAATGAAAAAACTCATTATTTTCAATAGAATTTAACTTTTTTTCTACTATTTCAATAGTTTTTTCAGTATTTCCTTTTCTTTGACTTCCATGTATTATAGTTATCTTCAAAACTTATTTCCTCCTATAAATAATTAGCCTTATTCTAATGTATTAATCTTAAAATTTATAATAAGCTTAATCATACTATTTTAGGTATATACTTAATTTTATATAATTTTATGATCAATAAAAGATTTACATGCCTATTCATTTAAATTTAAAATTTTCAAGTAAATCATTTTAAATACTCTGATACATCTACTAGTTCAAACTCATTATAATCTTCTATAAAATTTCTTAAAATTTTACAATGCCCCGCTCCATATATAACTAATATTCTATCATTTTCTTTAGCAATTTTTTGAAGATTACTAAAAATATATAGATTTCTTCTATACCATTCAACAAGAAAATCTACGCCGTAATAATTGCTCCCTTCGCCAACTTGATTAGGATATAAATATAAATCACTATGCTCATTATTTATATTTGTAGGGTTGTTCATTTTTTTAAACATTTCTAATACAGTTAAGTTTTCACAGTCTTCTTTATCTTCATTACCTAATTTGTCAATCGTATTCATAAAGTTTTTATAAATTTTGGGTTCATTATTTTTGCAATATTCTAACCATTCCATTGGTAAATCTACCCCTTTATCTAGTGGATAAATCTTTTCATGGCTTAAAGTCTTACCTAGTCTAAATCCAATTTGAACTACTTCATTTCTCTCCTCTAAAATAGTATTTTCTATAACCATTCCCCTTTTTAAATATTTAGAGTATATTCTATTTAATTCATCTTCTTTATCTTTATCTTTTTCAACTGCTATTTTATTAGGCTTAAACTTTAGCAATCTATCTATTAACTCTTTAAGTTCCTTTTGTTTTTTATCACTCATAATATCCTTTGGATTATTTTCTATCAGGTGCTCCCCACAGCTACCAAAATGATATGTTCCTAACATAAGAATTTTAGCTTTCATGATACTTCCCCCTTTTTACTATTAAACATAAAATTTAAATTTATATTAAACTTATTTTACCATATACTTAAATAGAACATAAATAATGTTTTCAATATTCAAAACAGTGTGTAATTATATAAAAACTGTGTAAGAACTACACATTTTCACAGTTCTAGTAAACTTTCATTTAGTTTAAATAATTTTAACTATATAGTTAAATGTATCTATTCTTTCATAGCTTAAGTTTTTATCAAACCTTCTAAATTCCATTTTCAAAAAATCAATATTAGAGTAATACTCATCTTCCACTTCTTCTATTTGCCCTTTTGTCAAACTTTTAAATATAAATCTTTTATCATCTACATCTTTAAACATTAAATCTCCAATAATTATTTTTCCATCATTTTTTAATACTCTAATCATTTCTTCTATAGCTATAACCTTTTCATTTTCATTTAGATGGTGAAAAGCATAAGTTGAAACTATAATATCAAAACTCTTATCACTATATGGTATTTTTAAAAACTCTCCTAATCTTACTTTTAACTTAGGATACTTTTTCTTTGCTATTCTTAACATTTCTCTAGATTGATCTATTCCTACAATATCACAATTATTTTTTAAAAACTTGCTACTTAAATTTCCTGTTCCTACACCTATTTCTAAAAATTTTAACCCTTTTTTATTATTTTTACTTGCCAAATTGTATACCTTGTCTAATATTAAATTATAATTCTTGTATATTTTAACTTCTCCTCTATCTTCTACTATAGCCTTATCATAATTTTTAGCCCAATCATTAAAGTTCCATTTATCTTTCCAATTATTTTTAATATCACTTATTTTATTAGCTCTTTTTATAACATCTAATATATCACTATCTAATCTACATTCCTCCTTCATATAGAGCTTATCTAATATATTCTCTAGTGAATCTCTAATTATAGTCAATCTTTGGATTTCATCATTCACTATTTCCCATTGATCATTAAAATGATTTAAATAATTTTTATTACTTTTGTTTTCTATTATATCTTTTATATCACTAATTGATAAACCTATAGATCTATATAGTAATATCAATTGTAGTGTCATTATATCCTCATCATTAAATTTTCTATATTCATTATTACTATCTCTTAATGGCTTTAATAGTCCTTTTCTCTCATAATATCTAATTTTGTTAGTAGTTATATTAAAAATATTTGCAACCTCACTTATACCATAACTATGATTCATAATATCAACACCTTTCATATATAATTTTAAACTTTCACCTTAGACTAAAGTCAACATAAAAAAGTAGACTTAAGCCTACTTTTAATTCTAAAACAAATATTCTACTTTTATAATTAAGGCATAATCAAATAAATAATATGCCTAACTTAAATGACACCAGAATCTAATATTGAAAATTCAACTTTATTACAATCAATTTCACCTATAGCGCCATAAGGAATAGTTATTATTGGAGCTGTATGACCAAAATTCATATTGTACATTATAGGTAAATCTTTTAATTTTAGTTCTTCATTTATAACTTTTAAAATAACCTTTTTATATTCATCATAATATTTATTATCATAAGGTTTACCAAATATTATACCTTTTGCATTTTGAAAGATTCCCTGTGATCCATAATTTCTTAACCAGTATTCTAAATACTTTGGCTTTGGCATATCTTCTGATGTTTCAAAAAATATAATTGCATCATTCCATAATTTCTTTGTTGGCCAGAGTTTAGTGCCTTTAATCATCTCTAAAACATCTATACATCCTCCGATTAAATGTCCTTTGACTATACCTTCTCCTTGTAAAAGTTCATATCCTTCATTTTTATAAGTATTTCTCTGTTTATATTTATTGCTATAAACCCATGGTAAATACTCGCTTGTCCAAATTGGAGATGGATTGATTTTACCTATCGATGAATTATTAAATAACACTTTGTAAATCCATTCTTTTGTATAATCAAACATTTTAACATTTTCAGCAAACTCTGCTAAAATTGATGGACCATAGAAAGTGGCTAATCCTGCTTTTAAGCATATCATATGCGAGATAGTGGTATCAGAATATCCTATAAAGACCTTAGGATTATTTTTAATAACATCAAAATCTATATATGGTAACATCCTTATGCTTTCATCGCCACCAATGCAACTAAAAATTCCTTTTATAGATTTGTCTTTAAAGGCATTCATTAAATCTTCTGCTCTTTTTTCAGGATGATTATATAAATATTCACTTCCTTTTAACGTATTTTCCATTTCTATAACCTTTAAACCAAACTCTTCTTCTAGACGTTTTTTCCCTTGCTCATATCTCCATAAAATATCACTATCACCTGCTCCACCCCAAGATAAACTAATAGTTGCCACTTTATCACCTTTTTTTAATGCTAATGGTTTTATTAATTTCATTTTTAATCCCCCCATAATTTATATAAATATATAATAACGAATTTATAAGCTTATATAAACATATAAATTAAAATACCATTAACTTTAAATAAAATATAGCTATTGTAAGTATAGTATTGCTCTGAATCACTATATAGAATTATTAGTGTTTATTAAATATTTTTCATTTATTCAAAATAATTTAACTTATATGCCACATATTTACATGTAACTCACATTATAATATATCAAAGGAGGATTGATTTAATTTATTATGAAAAAGTATAGTAAAACTACAATTTTAATTATGATTTTATTGATAATCTACTTAATTTTATACTTTTCACACCTTAAAAACACATCTTTTAAATGCGATACATTTAAAAATTTTACTGCTTCTTCAATAACAAAAATAAGCACTTACTAATTAAAATAGTAGGTGCTATTTTAAGTATATTAATATAATATTACTTTTTCTAATATTAATTAAAAATTTTAAAGATTAGTTTTTTATCGACTTCAGTATATTTCAACACCTTTTTACCTTTAAATTTTAAAATTAAATATAAAAGTTAGCCTATACTACTATACTCTTAACAATGCTTAAATTTAAACCTAAAACAATATTCATAAGCAAATATTATTTAAACTTCATTACATCACTGAATATATTTATATCTTTTAGGAAACCCTAAGTTATATTTTGTAAATAAAGGAGAATGTAAAATGAAAAAACTATTATCAATTTTTTTAACATGTATGCTTTTAGTATCTTTTTCTTTAGTACCATCTGAAGTTAAAGCTACTATAGATAGTTCTTCTGATACACTACCTTTTACTCAGTCCATGGCAAATTTTAAAATGGAAGAACAAAGACTTTGGATAGAGCATGTACTCTGGACTAGAAATTTTATTATTAGTGATTTAGCTTCCCTTGAAGATAAAGACACTGTACTAGATAGACTTTTTAAAAATCAAGATGACATTGGAAATTCTATCAAACCTTACTATGGGGATATAGCTGGAAATAAACTTTCTAAACTTTTAAGAGAACATATTTCTATAGCTGGACAAATTGTTGATGCTGCTAAAGAAGGTAATAAAAGTGACGTGGATAAATATAACACTTTATGGTATGAAAATGCAGATAAAATTGCTGATTTTTTAAGTGCAGCTAATCCCAATTGGTCAAATAAAGAATTAAAAGATATTTTACATATGCATTTAAAATTAACTACTGATGAAGTAGTTGCAAGAATTAATAAAGATTGGAACGCTGATGTTCAAAGCTTTGATAAAGGTGAAAAACATATCCTAATCTTATCGGATGCTATTACTAATGGAATTATAAAACAATTTCCGAACAAATTTTCAAAATAACATACAAAAAGGATGCTATTCTGCATCCTTTTTGTATGTTATTAATTATTTTAATAATAATTCTTACTACAAAGTTCTAATATTTTCCTAATATTTCCCGGGAAAAGCTTTGTTAATTTCTCTGATATACATTCTTCTTTGTATTAGGAAATTGTACAGTTTGTTTAAATACTTTAACTTAATCCCCTCTGCTATTTCTTTATTAATTATAATACTACCTAAGCTTTTTATAGTTTTAGTAGCCTTTTTCAAATACCAACCATACTACATATTCATCAGCAATAATTCCAAAAACTTTAAGTCATATACCTATATATTACTCTTTCTAGATTTCAACTTAAATATAATAATGTATGTAAGATAAAAGCCAATACTTAAAATTTATTTATAATAAATCTCCATACTTTTACTATCAAAATATATCAAATCTCCTTTATCATAATGCCATATAGCCTGTAATCTTGTTGGAGTATTAATCCCTTTAATTTTTTTATAATTTGATGCAACTGCAGACCAATTTTCATAAGAATCAGTATCTTCAGCAAATCGTTTTGATTGAAAACTTGTCATTTCATAACTTTCATTAAAATAAAATATACCACTAACCTTTATATCATTATCTACTATTGTTGCTTCAACTGTATATTTATCAATTTCTTTATATTTTATATTTTTTTGTAATGCTAGGCTTGGATGCATTAAACATTCTGAAAGATATGTAACTAATGCCCCTGAATTCATATCATCTCCCTTTTCATTAAACAGCGTAACATTTTTTGCAATAACTCCTTTCATTGAACCTTGTCCATTTTCATAAATATCAATGCCTTGAAATGGTATTTTAAACATCTTTGTATCAATTAAAGCCAATCTACTTAGATTATTTGTAAAATCATAAACTATATAATCAATTTTTATATTAGGTTTATTTAATCCCATTGAAAAATCAACATTTTTAAAACTAAACATTACTTCTGAAGTTTTTTCTATACCTAAATAACCATTGTTTATAAAATATTTTTGTATTGCTTCTGGTAAAACCCTTAAATCATCCTTAGATATTATTCCTTGTTCCTTAGCTTGTTTTTTTTCAATATTATTTATCTTTTTCCAGTATTCAGTTTTCACTGGAGAATATGGTATATTTAGATAAATTATGATTCCAATTATTGCTAAAATAGTAACTAAAAAAAGCATCTTTAATTTTTTTCTCTTTTTCATATGATTCCTTCTTTCATATAGATATATATTTCGTCCCATCACTAACTTATTATATATCCAAATTTAGTATATTATCTTCAAGTTTTTTCATAATTGAAAACATAGAATCTATTTCATCATCAGTAATGTTTTTATATAAATTTTCAATAAATTCTTCTTCTATGTTTTCTCTACCTTTAAAATAATTAAAACATTTTTTTGTTAGACATATTCTAATAGCTCTATTATCTTCTGAGTCTTTTTCTAGTTTAACAAAATTATTATGTTCTAAATGCAGTGCTAATTTTTTTACATTTTGTCTGCTATATCCCATAATTTCAGAAACTTGAGTAAGTGTTGGATTTTTAATTTTACTTTGTCCTATTGAAATTAATAAAAGCCATTGTTTCATTGAAATTTCATCAAACAATTTATCTCCTGCATTTTGTAATTTATTTGAAAATAGAAATATAGCTCCAAATATATATGCCTTTTTATTTTCCAAATTATCACCTCCAATTAAGTAACTAGTTACCTATATTTTATAATAAGCTCTCATTGTTGTCAATTTTTTAATTATATTTTAATTTATGCAAAAACAAAAATGCGACAGTAATTGCCGCACATTCTAATTGTCATGAAATCTTATCATATCTATCATTATTAAAAGTCCTATTAAAAACAAGGTATATTCTTCATCTATAACTTTTAAATTATATTTATCTCTACCAATAAAATTAAATTCTTTCTCTATATATCCTATATCTAAATCATTTTTACGTATGGTATATGACCTTCCAAGTATATTTTCACTTTCCATTTCTATATCACCATATATACCCGATATATTATATTTAGGAATCATAAATTCTTTTTCTATTAATGCAATTTCTTTACCACTTACATTATACATAACGTATTTATGTGCACCTATTCTTATTTTTTGTTCCATATATAATACTCTCTCATCTTTATTAGGAGTATATACATTTATATTTTTACCAATATCAAACTTATCAGCTTCCACTAAGTATATTTCTTTTCCATTCTCATCAAAAACATCAAACTTAGCACCTAATGCAATCAGTCTTTCTTTTATAAAATAGCTTTTGCTCAATATTATCACCTCACATATAAGTATATAATTTAACATATATTTACTCAATAACTATATTTATTAATATTTTTTTGACTATTTATATGGTATAATATTATGGAAAATAATGTAATAATATTTGTATTATTAATATATTAAAATTTTAGGAGGGACATGATGAATTTTAAATTAGATGTTTTAACTGAAGACTATGCAAAAGAAATTTGCAGTTGGAAATATACTGATGAATATTCTATATATAATTATCCAAGTTGGAGTAAAATGTATAATGAAAATTGGGGTATTACAAAGGAAGAAAAAAGAAAATCTGAATTTAATTCTATCATTGATGAACTCAATAATTTATGTGGCCATATAAGATTAGTAAATAAGGTTAACTACATTGTTATAGGTATTGGTCTTAAACCTTCTTTATGTGGAAAAGGATTTGGATCTATAATAATGAAATTAGTAAAAGACAAATGCAAGTATGAATATCCAAACAAACCTATTATTTTACAAGTTCGTTCATTTAATAAAAGAGCAATAAAATGTTACACTAAAACAGGTTTTAATATAATAGATACTTATAAAACTAAAACCCCTCTTGGCAATGGAGAATTTGTTAAAATGAAATATACATTTTATAATGACTGTCACTAAATTAATGTACTATATTGTAATTTATATAATGACTGTCACTAATAAATATACACTTTTATATTTAAAGTTCAAACTTAAATATAATAATGCACAAAAACACTCTAAATCTCTATTTATTTAAACATTTTATCTATTTACAATAATCATTTATAAAATTATTAACATCCTCACTTATTTCTTTATAGCATGTCCAATGTAAATAATGATGACCTTTTAAAATTACCAATCTTTTAAAATTTAGCTTATCCAAATAGGTATTATAAAAAGAAGTGCTAGTTTTACCCTCATCAGATTATTTGAAATGTTCCTTGTTAAATATCATAACTGGCTGGCACTTTTGTTAAATAATAATGACTGTCACTAAATAAAAACTATCATATTTTAAATTTATAAAAATTTACCTTTACTTATATTTAAGGTTTGTACACATTCTTATTTAATTTTATAAAGCTTTTTTTGTATTTTTAAAATTTCATTTATATTACATACTGTTCTTTTTCTATAAACTTTTTAAATATATTATTATAGTTGCTATTATATCTTATAAGTTCTATTCCATAATTGGTTAAAGTACACACTCTACTTGTTGTTATCCCCCCTAACACTTTTCCTATCTTAAGAGAACTTATACCACATAATGATGTTGCCATTAAAGCAAATATTGCTCTTCCTTCTTTATTATAACTTCTATTTTTTATTAATAAATCTTCTACTTCTAACCCTATTTCTTCTACTATAAACTGAGCCAACTTGCCAACAGAAAAATTTCTTTTTAGTATCTCCCTATTATTTACATATTCTACATTTTTAAATTCCATATCTAATTTTATCTCTACTTCCTTAAATTTATTATTTTGAATATTCATTGTTTCATTAAATAGTTTTACATAATCTTTTACTGCAAAGTATTTAAATCTGCTTAGTATACTTAATATAAATTCACTATCTACTATATCAAATTCATCTATACCTCCTGCATATGCCTTTATACTTGAAAACTTGTAAGTTTCAGGTGTGTTTCTATATCCTATAATATCCTTTGGATTCCTGTGAATATATAGTGATGCTGCTACTAGATACCCATCACTTTCTATTATTGTGCTTTCAAATCTTTCTTTATACAATGATCCATTTGAATCATGTTCTCTGTTGTAATACTTTGAGTATCTCTCTTTTATACTTTTCATAATAACTGATATATCTGTACCATATGAATCCACTATAAGATGTACATGAGTATCCATTAAGCAATAAGCATATACTTTAAATTTATATTTTTGTATACTTTCAGATAATTTTTCCATAAACATTTTTTTATCATATTCATTGTTAAACAATGGTTTTGATTTGCATCCTATTATTCTTACATGGTATATAGCATTTTCTGTTTTTTTTCTTGCCATTCTAGCCAAAGCTAAATTACCTCCTACTAACAATTATCCTTATCTAAAGCTTTGACAATAAAAATATAGTTAATCAAAATTATAATTATAAAATATTTTTATTAAAAGTTAGTAACTTTAATAATTTAATGACTGTCACTAATAAAAAAAGACACTTAATAACTTATTGTTTTGTGTCTTCTTATAACTATTTATTATTAAGTTTTTTTATTTTCCAATCTTTATATCTTACAGAAATATATACAACTAAAGTTCCAAATATAATTGCATAACAATGACTTTTTACCATAACAATATCCCCCACTATAAACTTCATATCTTTATCAAAATATTTATATACAAATACTTATCTTCTAACTTAGATGTAATATTACCTCCTAATTTTTCCACAAGTGATTTAGTTATGGCTAATCCTAATCCAGTATTCTGTCCTGTTCTCATCCTATCCCTTGTAAAAAACCTATCAAACATATGTGATGCATCATATAGTGTTAATTCTGGTGCATAATTTTTAAACTCAACATCCATATAGGGACCCTTTCTTTTTAAAGAAATACTAACTTCTCCTTTAGAATGTTTTAAGATGTTTTGAATCAAATTAATAAAAATCCGATTTATTGCATTTTTATCTGATATAACACACTCCACTTTTTCATCTATACTTATATTAGGCTCTAATCCCTTTGATATAAACTCCTCATAAAACTCCGATATTATCTCACATAAAACATTACCAACATTAACTTTTTCATAATTAAAATTATATTCATTAGCTTGTAATCTAGATAAATCATAAAAACTAGTTATTAACATTTGTAATGAATTAGCTCTTTTTTCAATTATATTTATATATTCATTTTTTTCTTCCTTTGATATACCCTCGTCTTTAATTAACTGAATATATCCTTTAATAGATGTAAGTGGAGTTCTTAAATCATGTGACATGTTTGCAATAGCTTGCCTTAATTCCACCTCTAGTTCTTTATAGTTTCTTTCTAATTGTTGTTTTGATTTTAAACAACTATTTATTTCCATAGCTAATTCTTCAATATACTTATCAGAAACAGAGATTTTAATTTTTTCATTAGTATCACTTGAATTTATTTTATTAAGATTTTTTTTTATATTTCTAATTTCTTTTCTGTTTAGAAAAAGTTTTAAACTTGTAATACTCAATAATGCAATAAGAATTACTATTAATATATAATGCATCAATTAACCCTTTCTTTATTTAATTTCTTGTTTTCTGAAAATTTTCATACCAATTAAACTAAATACTATTGTATATACAGCCCCTATTAACGCTATACTTATCATTTCACTATTAATACTTTCCATTATTTGAAGCTTAGATAGTTGCGATGTAAGTAATAACTTGTATACATAAATGAAACTCTTTGAAACTTTATATTCCAAATATAATATAATTTGACGAAAATTCAATACAATAATATATAAAATTGCTAATAGAAAATCTTTTTTACAAAATAACATTAATATATTTACAAGAGCTATGCCTCCTAAATATAAAGGTAATCCAACTAAAAACTTAGCTAATAATAGCAATAAACTTGCATTTGAATAGCCTTCATAAGGAATTGTAAATGTGTATATACATGTTATAAAAGTTATCAAACACGCTATACAAATTATTATGAAAATTATACTCTCTATAATTATTTTACCTAAAAATATTTTTTCTTTACTTAATCCATAAGAAGCTATGTTCTTTAAAGTTCCTTCTTTAAATTCTTCTAAAAATATTGATGTAAGTATTACTACAAATATCAATATCCCTGCTAAAAACTCATTAGCAATACTTATAAGCACACCTCTAGCTTCCATAGGAGCATTATCTGAAACAACTAAAAAAATAAATACTATTAAAGCCATAATAATTAAAGAACTTACATATAATAAAGGTCTTCTTAACCATTTGTACATCTCTGCTTTTATATAATTAAACATGTGCTTTTCCCCCTACTAAATCAATGAAATAGTTTTCCAAATTAGCGCCTAACCTTTCTAATGAATAAACCATTACTCCATTTTCAACTAATAACTTATTTATAATTTCTGGTTCATCTAAATGAGCGTAAATTTTTATATTATTATCAGGTAGTACTTCATATTCTTTACATCCAACTTTATTTTCCAATATAGCTGATGTTTTTTCTATATCATTAACCTTAATAGCCAAACACGTTCTACATTTTTCATTCATTTCTTTAGCTGAAATTTCTTCAATTAACATTCCATTATCAATAAATCCAAAGCATGTAGCTAATTGTGCAACTTCTCCCAGTATGTGACTTGATATAAGTATAGTTGTATTTTTAAGTTTATTAAGCTTTAAAAGTATTTCTCTAATCTCTACAATTCCCATAGGATCTAACCCGTTAGTAGGTTCATCTAAAACAAGAAAATCTGGATCTCCCATGATAGCTAAAGCAATTCCTAATCTTTGTTTCATACCTAAAGAGAATTTTTTAAATTTCTTATTTCCTACATCCCCTAATCCTACTAATTCTAATGATTCTTTTACAACTTCTCTTTCTACAATGCCTCTTTGAATTCTATAATATTCTAAATTTTGCTCAGCAGTAAAATAAGGATAAAACTTTGGAGTTTCAACAATTGAACCTACACGAGAAAGCTCTTTTAATTTTTCTTTTGTAGAGGTTTTTGAAAACAATTCTATTTCCCCATCAGTTTCACCTATTAAAGATAATATAAGCCTTATTATAGTGGTTTTTCCTGCTCCATTTTTTCCAATAAGCCCATATATATCACCCTTTTTAATATTCATATTAACATTATTAACTACAACATTGTTCTTATATCTTTTAGTTAAATTTCTTGTAGCCAAAATAGTTTCTTCCATTTAACTCACCCTTTCTTAACTCTCTATGTGTCTATATTAAAATAAAATGGTCAAGATAAGTTAAAGAAAATATTAAGAATTTATAAAGTTACTCTCCAAGTTTAAAACCTATTCCCCATACTGTTTTTATATATTCATTTCTATTATCTACTACTGATATTTTAGATCTTATATTACTTATATGTACATTTATAGTTTTATCATCACCTAAAAAATCATCATTCCAAACTTTCTCAAATAAATTTGCTCTAGTAAATACCTTCTTAGGATAACTTAAAAGTAACTCTAAAATAGAAAACTCCTTAGCTGTTAATGCTATCTTTTTCCCTTTTACCTTTACTTCTACTAACTCCTTATCTAAAACTAACTCTTTGTAAATTAAAGGTTCATTATTTTCTTTTATACTATTAAATTTAGTATATCTTCTTAGCTGTGCTTGTACTCTTGCTAAAACTTCATTTATATCAAAAGGTTTACATATAAAATCATCTGCTCCCAGTTTAAGTAAATTTATTTTATCATCTTGAGATTTTTTCGCTGATATAACTATAACTGGCATATTTTTAGTTTCTCTAATATATGAAATAAGTTCTTCTCCTGTCATTCCTGGCAACATTAAATCTAATATTATAAGTTTGAAATCTTCCATATTTATATATAACTTACCTTCCGTTCCTGAATAAGCTGATTTTACATTATATCCTTCTTTCACAAGAATTTTTCTTATAATTCTATTTATATCTTCATCATCTTCTACAACTAAAATATTTACATTTCTATCCATCTTCAATACCTCCATTAACTATTTTATACAATAATTATACAATACTTTTTATATTAATAAAATTTTATTATAAACCCACTTTTATATTCTTATAGAAAAAACAAAAATCCTTAATTGTTTTAATAATAATTTTTATTAAATATATTAAAATCTGCTAGCATTTTCACAATATCATTATCTCTTATCTTTAAATAAAAATATCGTAAAATCCATCTCTGAATAAATACGATATTTTTATAACTTAACAATTTATTTATTTTCTATTAATTGTTTCAAAAGATAATAACGTTTACTTGTTGCAGGATATTCATCTAATTTTAAAACTTCTTTATATCCTAATTTCAAATAAAAATCTCTAGCTTTTAAACTGAAAGTATCAAGAAATGCATATTTACATCCCCTTACTATAGCTTCTGCCTCAAGAGTTTTCAATAATTTAGAACCAATTTTTCTACCTCTGAACCTTTCATCAACCCATAACAATGATATTTCTAACCAATTACCATTAATTTGTGCTGTAATACCACCTATTCTATTATTATTTTTATTCTTAACAAAAATAGCTAAAGGCTTGGCTGCTTTTATCCCTAGATTAGAGCAATTATATTTTTTTAAATTACTTTCAATTCCATTAATATCATTTTCCCTTGGAATATCAGTTATCACAAATTTCATAAACCCTCCACCTTAAAATAAATGTTCTTCTAATTTTTATCTAATAATCATTCCGCTTTCTTCTAACAAAAATTCCATGTCTTATCATTACAATCTAACCTCTCAATTTAAATTACTATTTATTTTTTAAACATTATTTACAATTTACAGTGTATTTAATCGTTTACTTAGTTTATTAAATACATTCTAAAAAGTTAAATCTTAGGCTTGGTTCACTATATAATCAATGTAATTAGATCACATATTTTTTCATCTCATTCTTATCTTACCTACTTTTTATTAGTTGCTTAATAAAATAATGACGTTTACTAGTTATTGGATAATTTTCCAATGTGAAAACTTCCTTATACCCTAACTTTAAATAGAAATCTCTTGCTTGAAAACTAAAAGTATCAAGAAATGAATACTTACAACCTCTTATTATGGCCTCTGCCTCAACATTTTTTAATAACTTTGAACCAATTTTCTTATATCTAACTTTTTCATCTACCCATAATGAGGATATCTCTAACCAATTACCGTGAGTTTCCGCTATAATACCGCCTATCTTATTTTCATTTTCATCATTAACAAAAATAGCTAATGGTTTAACCTCTTTTTCTTCTATATGAGAAATATTATATTCTATTAAATTATTTAAGACTATATCAACATCTTGCTCCTTGGGATTATCTGTCATTATATATTTCATAATAATTACCACCTTTCTTCTTATTAACTTTTCATTAATACATAATAAAAATATGCAAAAATATATTCCTTGCCTTCTATTTTTTGATTATCCAATTTTTCTTATGAATAAAAAATTTCATTTTTTTCAAAATATTCTTAAACTCAGTATCTTTTTATAATAAGAATATAGCACTTTTTTACCATACTCAAGGTTCACAAACTCCCCCTCACTGATTTGTACACCTTGTCCATACGAATCACACTTTTCATTTAAGAATTTTATATATCACATTTCTTTTACATTTTGATACTCTGTAAAATCATTATAAATTTAGCAAAATACTATTTTTCATTAGTGCTATCATTTTAATTTTTTAAATTATATATGGAACGGTATTTATAAGACTGTGAATATTTTTCTTTTCTCCAATTCTATTATCATTCTACATTTAATCTTTTTAATTGTTTATTTTTTACAATTATACCATAATTATAACACAATTCTAAATTTTTTTAATATTCTAGCCAATATTATTTTTTATATTTATTATTCTCTTTCAAACCAATTCACTATCTTATACTTTTCAAATCCTAAACTAGTTGCTAATTTCATAGATTCCAAATTATCTTCTTCAATATGGACAAATGGAATTTTATTTTTATTACGAACTTTATTTATTAAATCTATAGTTATATCATGAGCATATCCATTATTTCTATATTGAGACAAAACATGCAAAAACCCTATGGCACCATCATCCTGTGTAATTGCCCATCCTACTGGTTTATCTATATGACGTATACAAGAATTTACCCCTTTAGTTATTCTATTAATTATATAATCAATAGATATAACATCCTTATAATCTGAGTTTTCATAGATAAACTTAGCATCATTAATATTTAGTTTATCCATAATATTTTCAGCCTCGTTTATATTTACTTCATTTTTTAATATTAATTTCATAGTAGATAATCGCCACTTGATTTCATACCCTTTAATTAGAATAGGCATCATCCATTCTTCCACTGCTGCAAAATTTTTATCATCATAATTTATTTTGCTTTTTATTATTTTCAATTCATCTATTGATTTCGAACTTATATAAATCCACTTTTTATCACTTTTCCCTTTAACTATAATTAATTCTCCTATTTGTTCTATATAGCTTATTGGATAATTTTCAATGAAATTTATAATATTTATATTTCTAATTTTATCTTTATATGAAAATTTTAATACATCTTTTATATCATTCATTTTTTATTCTCCTATCCTTAATTTATTTTCTTAATTTATTTTTAATACAATTTTATTTAGAACATTAGTTTTCTATAAATATATATACCTATATAAGTTTAATGCCTGTCACCAAAAAATTTTAGATATAATAAAAACACCTACTAAATTGCCTAATAAGCGTTTTATATATTATTATATTAATTTTTAATATATTTAGTTTATTATATATAACTTAATAGCTCCTTTATAGTTGATATTTTCCCATGTGGTACTATTTCTAATTTAGTATCATTAATTATATCATTCTTTAGCCATATGGTTTTCATACCTAATTGTAAAGCAGGTTTAATATCACTTTCTAAACTGTCTCCAACCATTATTGCTTCTTTAGGTGAAATTCCCATTTGTTCTATAGCTGCTTCAAAAATTTTTTTGTTAGGTTTTCCTATTTTTAATGAATAGCTAAAAATAAAATTATCTACTAATTCATAAATTTTTGCCTTTGAAAAACACTCTTTCATAACCTCGTCATAATAACAAGTATTAGATATAACACCTATTTTATAACCTTTTTCTTTTATACTTTTTAAAGTTTCATATATATTATCTTCAAACCTAACTTGCTCTCTATATTCTTTGTAAAAACAATGAATAGCTTGTATACATTGTTCTAAACTAAAAGTCAAATCATATTTTTTAAGAAACCCATTTAAAAAACTTTCAATTGGATATTCTATTCTTTTACTTTTTCTATCTTTTATTCCATCCATCCAAATTTTATAAAAATTATTCTTCACATCTTCAAATGTAATATTTTCATCAAATCTATTTAAATACTCAGTTAAATAAACTAAACCTTGAATATCTTTCTCATCATCTGATTGTCCATAATGAAAATGTAATAAAGTATTTCCCATATCAAAAAATATTACCTTAATATTTTTCATAAATTCCTCCATTAACAATAACATCTATATATTAAATTTAAATTATCTATTTTTCTTTGAATTTATTATATATCCAACCAATAATCCTATAAACGTACCAAAACTTATAAATAAACCAATATTATTAAAAATAACTCCAAATGTTACTCCTATACACATTTCACATGATATGCAAATACATATTCAATCTTCTTCTTTTTTCTTATCTTCATCCATTTTATATCTCCTTCTATTTTAATTTTTTATAAATTATAGTTTATATGTTTTTATTCAAATTGAGTGTACCAATAAATTTTAATAATATATTATATTTTTACTTTTCACTTGTCTATATATTTTATTTCAGTATCCAATAAGGAATAAATATGACTTCCATACCAATTATTATTTAATAATCTAACTGCTCTACATGTTCCCTCTTTTTTCATTCCTATTTTTATCATAACTTTTTCTGAATTAATATTTTTATCATTACATAATGCTTGTATCCTATGAGCATTTAATTTATTAAATCCAAATTTCATCAATGCTTTTGCTGCTTCTGGAGCATAACCCTTACCAATGTAATCTATATGAATATCCCAACCAATCTCCCATTCTCTAATAGAAGAATCTATCTCCCAAAACCCTAGTTTTCCTACTGGCTGAAAGTCAGGTAACTTTGTGATAACCAAATAATATTTATTTCTTGGTATTTCATTTATGCATTTAAGTATTTTAGAAAATTTCTCATCAATTTCTTCTTTTGTAGGTATGGTATCTGATTCAAATTTTTGAATAAATTCGCTAGTTTCTAATTCAAAAAAGAAATCATAATCTTCTGCTACAAACTCTCTTAAACATAATCTATCAGTAAATATATTCATATTCTCCACCGCCTATATTTCAATTCTCACCTTAAAACTTAAAGAATTTTATTAGTTAAATATTTATTAAAATTTATATATATGATTTATTTAGACTTTTAATTTACATATATTTAATTTAATTATAAATTATGGTTTTTAAAAATTATATCATATTATATGGATTTCAAGTTAGCTTTTTAAATTATTGATTTCAAGGTCTAATAACTAAAGTAATTTTATATATTAGTGAAAACTTAAAATTTCATATGTAATTTTTTATGACCATCCATAAATTAAAACATTTTAGCATTTTTCCCCTATAAGTACTAGCTGTACTAACCTATTAACATTTGTTGTAGGCAATTTAAAACTACTTAAATAACGAAAATAGTTGAAAACACTGATTATAAAAAGTATATTTATACATAGGAGAATAATATTGGAAAGTATTATGTTATTTAAAGTATTTATGATTTTTTATATAATTTAATATAAAATGACCAAAGGAGGTATATGGGTATGTACAATATAATGATAGTTGAGGATGATGTAAAACTTGGTATTTTGATGAAAAATCACATTGAAAAATATGGTTATGAAGTATGTGTAGTAAATGACTTTTTAAATATAAAAGGAGAATTTATAAAAAACAACCCACAGGTTGTTCTTATGGATATCAATCTCCCTTTCTATGATGGCTTTTACTGGTGTCGAGACATAAGAACACTTTCTAATGTACCCATTATTTTCATATCTTCACGAGAATCAGATATGGACCAAGTTATGGCAATAGAAAATGGTGGTGATGATTATATAACAAAACCATTCTCCTATGATCTTTTAATAGCAAAAATAAAAAGCGTTATAAGAAGAGTTTATGGCAGTTATTCTGAAAGTACTAACAATGAAATGTTTGAAGTTAATGGATTATTTATTTATATAAATCAAAACGTTGTAGAGTTTAATAAAAAAAACATAGAATTAAGCAAAAAAGAATTTCAACTTTTATATTGTTTACTTAAAAATGTAAATAAAATTGTTTCAAGAGAAACTTTACTTGAAGTATTATGGAATGATGTAGATTTTGTAGATGATAACACTTTATCTGTTAATATTACAAGATTAAGAAAACGATTAGAAGAATTAGATATTATAGATGTAATTGAAACAAAACGAGGACAAGGATATAGAATAATAGATAATTGGAAGATTTAATTTTTTGGGTAGGTGACAAATATGAAATTAAAAGATTTTTTTAAAGATAGAATAGGATATGCACTTATTTACTTTGTAAGTACATCAATAGTTATTTTAATAATGTATTTAACTTTAATTATTAACAAAATAAACCTTCCTAAAACTAATATATTTTATGCCTTTTTAGTTTCAACAGTATTGTTTATAATCTTTTTATTATATGATTATTTTAAAAATAAATCTTTTTACATCCAATTGAGCCTTATGATTAATTCAAAAGATGAATTAGATTACATGTTAAACTTAGATTGCACGCGAACACTAGAACAACGATTATATAGAAATCTTCTTTTAAAAATATATAAGATATATGGTGATAAGATTGGAAAATATGAAGAAGAACGTAAGCAATACATATATTTTATTAATCAATGGGTACATCAGATAAAAACCCCTGTATCTGTAATAAATCTTATCCTTCAAGATCAAAAAAACGAAGAATACAGGGCAATATTTGATAGTCTAGCAGAGGAAAATGAAAAAATATCCCATTGCATTGAAATGATGCTTTATAATACTCGACTTAATGAGTTTAATTTAGATTTTAATGTAGAAAGTTTTAATATTATATCTATAGTCAGAAATGTAATTAATCATAACAAAAAGTCGTTGATACGTAATTTTATCTTTCCTAAAATTATTGGTAATGAAGATATTATTGTGGAAACAGATAAAAAATGGCTTTTCTTTGTGATAAATCAAATTTTTGTTAATGCCATAAAATATTCTAAAGATAGCCAAAAAGATAAAAAATATATAACCTTTAAAATAAACCAAGAACCAACAAAAGTTATTTTATCCGTTGCAGACAATGGTATTGGTATTCCTCCTCAAGACCTAAGCAGAATATTTAATGCTTTCTTTACAGGTAAAAACGGTAGAAAAATTGCTGAATCAACTGGTATGGGTATGTATTTATCCAAGAAAATATGTTATGAGCTTGGACATGATTTACTTGTTGAATCTCAAGAAAACCAAGGTACAACTTTTTCTATTGTTTTTCATACTGGTAAAAACATGTTTAAACTATAATCTTTCAATATTGTAAGACTAAAGTATGGCATGAAAGGGAAATCGATACCTTGATTTTCCTATTTTTTTTATAATAAACATAGAGGTTATCACAAAATTTAATTACTTTAAAATATATAAGCTTATTTTAATAGATAACTTATCAATATGAAAAACAGAAAGGAAGTTTAAAATATGTCTGTATTAAAAGGTGTTAATATAACTAAAATATATGGAAATAATAAAGGTGGTTTAACTGTAAAAGCCCTTGATAGATTCAATATAAATATAGAAAAAGGAGAATTTGTTGGTGTAATGGGACCTTCTGGTAGTGGAAAAAGCACTTTATTAAATATTCTTGCTACTATAGATACAGCGTCTTCAGGAGAATTGCTTATAAATGGTACAAATCCCACCGAGCTAGATGAAAAAAATATTGCCTTATTTAGAAGAAGAGAATTAGGATTTATATTTCAAGATTTTAATCTTTTAGATTCCTTATCTATCAAAGAAAATATTATCCTCCCATTAGTACTAGATAAAATTAAGTTAAAAGATATAGAACAAAGGGTTGATGAAATTTCTTCACTTTTAGGAATAAAAAATATTTTGCATAAAAAACCTTATGAAACATCTGGTGGACAACAGCAAAGGGCAGCCTGTGCAAGAGCTCTTATCCATAATCCCTCTATAATCCTTGCAGATGAACCTACAGGAAATTTAGATTCAAAATCTTCTTTAGATGTAATGGAGTCTTTAAACAATTTAAATAATAAAGAAAATGCTACAATTATGATGGTTACTCATGATCCTTTTGCTGCAAGTTTTTGCAAAAGAATTATAATGATTAAAGATGGAAAACAGTTTTTAGAAATTGTACGCGGTGGCAGCAGAGAATTATTTTTCAAAGAAATTATTGATTCATTGTCTATGTTAGGAGGAAAATATAATGACCTTGCGTAGTATTGCTTATAAAAATATTAAAGGCAACTTAAATAAATATATAATGTACTATTTAAGTAATACTTTAGTTGTTATGGTATTTTTTATATTTGCAAATTTTATATTTAATCCTGAAGTTAAAAATATAAAAACTATGGGTAACTTAGGACTACTATCAATACAAATAATGTATCTTTGCGAATTTATAATATTAACATTTACTGTAGTATTTACTCTGTATTCAATATCAACCTTTTTAAAATCAAGAGCAAAAGAATTTGGACTACTTTCAATGTTTGGACTTACTAAAAGTGAAATAAGAAACTATATTATGTTTGAAAACTTAATAATTTCTCTAGCTTCTATAGCAACAGGGATTGTATTTGGAGCATTATTCTCAAAGTTATTTTTCATGGCAATTTCTGCTATTTTAAAGCTTAATTTAGAAATACCATTTTCTATATCTACTAAGGCCCTTATTATAACTTTAGTATGTTTTATTATATTATTTCAATTGATTGGATTTGTAGCAAGTCATAACGTAAAAAATAATAACATAATAGAACTTCTAAAAGGCTCAAGGATAGCAAAGCCTTCCCCAGAGTTTTCTAAATATAAAGCAATTTTATCTATAATACTTATTTTTCTAGGATATATTATAGCTGCATCATCAAGTACTTTAATAATTTTAACTATGTTCCCTATTTTAATTCTTGTAGTTACAGGAACTTATTTATTGTATTCTCAATTCAGTGTATATTTTACAAATAAGTTGCAAGAAAACAAGTTAATTTATTATAAAGGTATTAATATGATAACTTTATCTCAAATTATATATAAATTAAAAGATAACGCAAAAATATTATTTATTGTATCAATACTAAGTAGTGTTACTTTAACAGCATCATCCTGTATATATTCTTTGCAAAAAAGTATGCAAAAGGAAATTCAATTAAACTCTCCCCAAGATATAAGTTTTATTGAAAGTGGATTAAATTCTCATGATATAATAATACCTGAAGAAATTGAGTCTATATTAAATTCTAGTGATCATAATATAACTTTTAAAAGTAAAGTTATTTTAATTAAAGCCTTAAATACAGATGATTCTATGAATAATAGTTTTAGTAACAAGAAAGACTTTTACATTATGTCTAATAGTGAATATAACATATTAGCTACTGAATTTGGAAAAACTCCACTTAATCTTAATTACGATGATATAGTTATACGTTCCTATAGCAATATGAATCCTAAAAATGAAAAATTATTTTCAAATATAAAATATTTAAACTTAGATATAGAAGGATTCAATGAAAAATTTAAGATTAAAGATGAAATTATTGGAGGAATTATAAATTCTGATGAGAAAAATGCAAATATAGCTATAATTAACGATAGTAATTATGAGAAAATCTTAAATAGAATTCCTGACGAAAGTAAATATGTCTACTATGGCTACAATATAAATGATTGGATAAATTCATCAGATATCGTATCACAAATTAAATCTATGGTTTCTAAAGACAAAGAAACTATGTTTAACGAAAGAGTACTGGGATTTCTCACAGTTATGAACGGGATGTCACTATTTTTCTTTATAGGAACGTTCATTGCAATATTATTTTTTATAGCTACAGGAAGTATATTGTATTTTAAAATGTTTACTGAAATTCAAAAAGATAAACAAGAATTTATCTCTCTTAAAAAAATGGGGATGTCAAAGGATGAAGTAAAAACTATTATAAGTATTCAATGCTTTATAATGTTTTTCTTACCTTTTGTAGTAGCCTTTAGCCACACAGCCTTTGCTATAAAATCCTTAAGTAATCTTCTTGGTGAAAGTTTAAGCATATATTTATTAACTATAGTAGCCATATACTTACTACTTCAAACCAGTTACTATTTCTTTTCAAAATCAATATATACAAAGCAAATTAATAATTGGGAATTATAATTTTAAAAGTTAACTTATAATCATATCCATTATTTAATCTTTATTAATTTTATAAAATATAAAACACCGTATAATTAAAATCTAATAATGCGGTGTTTTATTAATAATTAAGATTATTATTCCTCTATAAATTGTATTAGTTCTTTATTAAACTTCTCCTTCTGATCATAAAACAATCCATGTCCACTACTTTCAAATGCTATAAGCTTTGAGTTTCTAATACCTTGATTTTGAGCTTGAGCTAATGGAAAAAGACAAACCTTGTCATGAATACCGTGCAATATTAATGTTGGAACATTTATTTTTTCCAAATCAGAAAATAACCCTTCTTCATTTAACCATGAATTAGCTACTGATGCTGTAGACCATCCTGCAGCCTCCAACCCTAATTGGAAAAACCAATCTGAAAAAGCTTCAGTTATATGTTGAAAGAAAAACATATTTCCAAAATCTCTTAACATCTTAGGTCTATCATCATAGGTTCCCTTAATTATATCATCTACATCTTTTTTTTCTAATCCATATGGAAAATATGATCTTTTTATTAGACTTGGTGCTGCTGCTGCGAAAAGTGCAAGCTTAGACACTCTTGCTTCATTATGTCTAGCCATATATCTGATTGCAATTGCTCCTCCTGTAGAATGTCCGCACAATATAACATTTTTTAAGTCTAAAGCTTCAATTACAGCTTTAACATCATCTGCTAATCTATTGTAGTCATATCCTTTAAAAGGTTTATCTGATTTACCAAATCCTCTTTGATCTATACCTATGCATCTATAACCCATTTTAGGAAGTTGATCAAATTGATATTCAAATAGCTTATGGCTTCCAGGCCAACCATGTAAAAATACAATTGTCTTTTTACCTTTTGGATTAAGATCTTCCACATAGACTTTCACATTTTCTTCTACTTCAATATAATATCCCACTGAAATACCTCTCTTAATAAATCTTTTTCATTAACATTTTATTCCACAAAAGCAGATAGGTGAATTATATATAATTCACCGTACTATATGGTAAAATATAGTTATAAAGTAATAGGTGGGATTTATATGAAAAATAAAAATTATCTTATTTTTAGCATTTTATTAATGATATTTTCATTAATACTATTATTTGTAGGAGCTGTATTAAATTTTACATTGTTTGTTGTCAGTTTAATTTGTTTTTTTATAGGAATTGCTTTATTAATGCATTGGAGTACAATTGGCTATAAATGGATATGCGATGAATGTGGAGAAACTTTTGAAATTACCTTTAGTGAAAATATTTTTGGAATTAATCATGGTGAAAATTGTAAAAGCCTATATTGTCCTAAATGTAATAAGAAAACTATGTGTAAAGGCATTTCAAAACAATAAAATATTAAGGTTATGTTTTACATTACTTTAAAATATAACCTTAATCATAAATAATTTTTATTTAAACTTTTTCTTACACCAATCATCTCTTGTTATTCCAAATAAGTTTAAATCTCTATATTCACCATAATCAAAACTGTATTTTCTTAACGTCCCTTCTAGTTTAAAACCTAATTTTTTCCAAGAAATTTCATGCTTTCATTATCACTTCTAGTCATAAATTGAATTCTCATTATACTTTTTGTATTAAATAAATAATTAATAAGCATACCTATAGCTTCACTGCCTATTCCTTTCCCCCTATTTGAAGATTCTGCAATTAATATTCCAAAATCAATCGAAACTTTACTTGCCATTGAATTAAAATAATCTATTATTCCAATAGGCATACCTTCTTTATTTTCTATAATCATATAAAATGGTGAATTAGTTCTTAAAGCCTTTTTCATTTCTTCAATAAATAAATCCTTATATATTAACTCTGCATTCATATAAAATCCCATATGCTCTTGTGTAGTATTCCACATATAGAATAGTTCAAGATCTTCAGCTGTCATTGGTCTTAAATTGATATTCTTTCCTTTAATCATTTTCATCCTCCAAATCATTTTTATATGTAGTTATTATATTATCTTCTATTATATTATGTAAAGTACTAATAACATAAATGCTTTTCTATAATAATTACTTTTATCCTATCTTTGATAATCTTACTTACCCCAGATATTAAAACAACCTAATTTAGGACCGTAACTCATTGATATAATTCTACTTTCATTTTCATAATTTCTGTGTATATTTTCTTTTCACTTGTAATATACTCTCATATTTATATAAAAAAATTCAATTTAATTTATGAATAAAATTTATAATACTTTTTTTCATAAAGTATTATAGAATCACCAACACACATTGCAGAATTTTCATTTACAAGTTCTTTTATTTACTTATTAATAATTAACTTGAAATATAAATTAAGGGAGATCATAAATGATCTCCCTAGAAATTGATATAATATAAACATTCACTTAAACCGTAGCATTAAATAAAAATCCACATATATTTTACAACATTTACAATATTGTAAATATTTTTGGTATTCTTTTTCACCTTTTATTTAAAAACTATTTGTGTAGTAATCCCTCTTCAGTTTGCTCAAACATTATTGATTTTTCAGAAGGTCTAAAAGTTCCAGTATTCTCATCTCTTCCTTGTAGTAAATATTTTACATCATCCTTACCAATACTGTCAGAAGCAAGTTTACTTAATTCACCTATTTCACCATCTTTAAGTCTATTAATTATTAACCCAATTTTAGTATCTTCAAAATCTTTTAGCATAGCCACATCGCCAGCACTATCTCCCGCTACAAGAATAGGTCCATAACCTTTTTCAGAAGCTAAAAATCTTTTTATTGTTTTAGTCTTTCCTGCTCCTTGAGTTTGATCATATCCTTCTTTAAATTCAGGAACTATAGCATTGTCTTTTCTTTGAAGCTCCATAGCCATTATATTTTGCTCTGGTACATTATATTTATACTTAGGGTTAGAAGCAAATGTTTTAACAATATCAACAAAACTTGCACTGCACACGTATACATCTATTCCATTTTCCATTAATGTGTTGTATAAATTTTGTTGTTCTTCTAAAGTTCTTAATCCACTATTATAAGAAACTGATACAACCCCTGCTTTACCTGGTAATTCTTCAGGACTTGTTAAACTTTTTACCCCTATTTTTTCATTTAATGCATTATCGATGCCTTTTTCTGCTAATTCTTTAACTTCATTTTCATTCATTCCTGCAAATAAATATGTAACCCAAGGATAACTTATATCTGCTGAAAATGTTTTTCCTATAGAATCATATAGATATCTTGTTTTAGCAATAAAATCTTTATATTCTGAAGTTTTTTTCATATCTTCAAGGGTTTTATCGCCTTTCATTCCTTTATAATTTTCATAAATAAATTTATAATCTGAATCGATATCCTCAGCTATTAAATCTATATTTACAGGTTGTCCATCTTTATTGTTACATTTTTCATTAAAATTATCCTTAGGTATATCTTTTCTAAGTACTTTTGACAATTCCTCTGGAGACATCTTAAATTCTAGATTTTCAAGTTGATATATTAATAAAGCCTCCTCTACATCATTATAAATTGATGTATTGTCCCAATCTACTACAATATATGGTTTTTTATTTGCATCATAGTTCTTACCTTTAACTCCATTTTCTTCAATAAGCTTATTTAATGCATTAAAATTATTTTCTGACCAATTTAATTTTTGTAATTTAACCTCATCTTTTTTTACATCACTTGCTACATTTTTATTTTCTTGAGTTTCTGTGTTTTGATTTTTTCCACATCCCACTAAAGTTCCTACTGTTAAACAAGTTACCATTAATAATGCTAAAATTCTTTTATTTTTCAATTTATTTACTCCCCTTCTTTACAAAACTTTTTAATCTTTTGCATTTTTTACTTTAGCAGTTTAAATAGAATGTTTAAAAATAAATTTAAATTGTTTTTTATTATATCAATTACTTGCGATGTAAATATTTAATTAAGCACCTTATTTTTATAATTTCTAACTATAATATAAAAAATTTCTTTACTAATTATATTTTTTATTTCTTTTGTAATACATACCAATTGTACCATATTTTTAAATTAAATTATATATTATTACATAAATATATATTATTTTATTATAATAAAACATATATTATATACTTTAAGTTTTTGTAAATTTGTATGATTTTTCAAGTAAATCAAAAAAGTTACTTTCATTATAAAAGCAACTCTTGATTAATTTCAGCCTTATTATAATTTTTTTTAAATTAAATGTTATATAGGGTTCCAAGTTGACTTTTAAAATTATCTATTTCAAAACTTGGATATTCAAAATAGTGAGACATGCTCTGAATCACTTAGAATTCAACACTACATTTTGTATGAAAATATTTTAAAGTTATTGAATAAATTTAAATTGGAGCTTGTTTCCTATATAATATAAAAAATTAGTATTTTAAAATTTATCACATATTCTCTATTTCACAGCATTATTCCATTCTGATTTAAGAATTGCATATTCATAGGTATCTTGCCAAATAGGTTGATTATCAACATTAGTTTTAAAATATATATTCTGATGATGATGCCCTTCACGTCTCATATTAACCCTTTCAAGTAGTTCCCATGATGGTTTATTCTCTGGATTACACATTGCAATAATTCTTCTAACATTTAATTCTTTAAATGCATAACTAATAAGAGCATTTGCACTTTCTGTTGCATAACCTTGATGCCAATAGTGAGCATTAAATACATATCCTAATTCATAAGTTCCATAATCCTGCTTCGAAAAATAAAGATTACCAATTACTTTTCCAGATTCTTTTAAACATACAGCTATAAAAGCTTCATCCTTAGTTCGATAAATAGCTTCCTCTTTGCTTTCTTCTTCTGAAAATGGATTGTAAGGTTCAAACCTAACTACTTTTTCATCTGATAAATACTCATGTATATCTTTCCAGTCATCCTCCCTAAACCTTCTAAGTACCAATCTCTCACTCATAAATTCATTCAATAACCCCATATTTATTTCCCCCTTTAAATAATTTTTCAATTTATTCTATATTTGTTCATCATATAATACTTATATATAAGCATATATTAACTTTATTTATAACAATTATACTTGTTTTCTTCTCTTTTTCTTTTAGCATTAGTACTAATATAAGATCCTTCAACTATATTTTTATAACCTTTTTTTATCAATATATTTTTTATATAGTCTATATTAGGACATCTATCATAATGATGATTATCAGTTACCATACAAGAGGATAAGTGAATCACAACCTGATCTTTCTTAATATTATATTTTTTATATACTTTTTTAGAAAAATGCTCTAATTTAGAGGCAACTCCCTTTCCACAACATCCACCACAAGTAAATGAAATATATCTTACATTATCATCATATTTTTTAAACATTTCATCTTTATTATAAAATGCATCAGTACAAGCAAACCCACTACACCTCTTATGTGCAATTTCACATTGAATTATAACAACGTATTTAACTTCCATATTTCCCTCCATCTTTTTACTAAATAAATATTAAAATTAAACATATACAACTTGTAAAATTTATGTTTTATAGTTAGTATTTAGATATAATTTTATCTAAACTAAATTTTTCTAAATTAACTATTCAGATATTTATATAAATAAGTATTAGATATTATGGATGATATTACAAATGTAATAACTGTTGCTATTGCAGCTCCATTATATCCAAATTTTAAAATTAACAAAATATCTAATACTATATTTAAAAGCCCACTAAAAATTGAATTAAATAAGTTAACTTTTTCTTTTTTTATAGTAAATAATACATTTCCACTAGGTACCCTAAATGTACCTGCTATAAAATAACCAACCCATAAAATTCTAAAAGCACTTATACAATTTAAATATTCACTTCCGAATATAATTTTTATAATAATTGGAGCAAATACAATACAAATTATACTAATTAAACCATTTATAATAGCTAAGTATCTTTGTAATTTAATATATTTTCCTTTAACCCAATTTTTATCATCACATTTCTTTGCAAAATAAGGATAAACAAAAATCATTACAGATGATGGTAAAAAAAGCATATTCATTGGAATTAATGTAGCTACTTTGTATATTGCAACGATAGATGCATCTCTAATTATATTACCAATTAAAAGTACATCTAATTGAAAAAGTAATTGTGAAATAGCATTTGTTAAAGATAAAACTATAGAATACTTCAAAAATTCTTTTTTATTAGCTTTATCTGGATATTTAACCTTTGATAAATTTGATATATGTTGTCTTAAAAATATTATTCCTAATATGATTGTTAAAATTAACGACATATATCTTGCAAGTATAATACCTTTTATTTTAAATAATATACCTAAAGAAACAATTCCAATTAAATATAATATAGTATTGGAATTGCTTAATATAGCAAATTTTTTATTTTCATAAAGTACTCTTAAATAAATTTGAATAATATCAAAAATTATAGAAAATACAGGTATTGCACTTAAATATAGTAGAATAATCATACTTCCTTTGATAGGTAGTGAACCAAATACAGAAAATAATACCATTAAAATAGATATAACTAAATTACTTATCATACCTATTTTAATTCCATATTTTAAATATGATAATTTTTGATCTTTATCATAATTTCCACTACAATATTGAAGAATAGCTGGTACAACACCTAATCCCTGCAATAATAAAAACATATTTAAAATAGTTTGAGCGTATGTATATTCACCAAATAAATCCTTTCCAATTATTCTAGGTAGAATTATACCTACACCAAATCCAATAACTTTATTTATAAAACTTGATCCAAAAATATGTAAAAATCCATTTTTCATTGCTACTTTAAAATCTAATAAAATACTATTTTTCATAATATTCTCCTTAATTGTAAAATATAACTTGGATTATATCACAATTACATAAATATACAAAATAGCATTTATACTAATATTTTTAATTTTAAAATTTATTTTGATTACGTAACATTCCACATTTACCTTTAGGTAAATATTCAAATTTATGTTTACTATAAATACAATCAGCAGGAGAATTTGCAATAAGAGAAATGTAACTATCTTCAAATGTATTAATATCTAAATATTCATCAATTACATCCATTATTCTATTTGCATATCCTTTTCTTCTATAATTTTCATCAACCATGACATCGCTTACAACATAGGTTATTCCATTATCTCCTACAACTCTCCCAAAAGCTATTAATTTATCGTCATCATAAATACTTGCTGTAAACAATGAATTTTCTATAGCAATACGACTTCTTTCTATATCTTTCTTTCCCATACCAGAACGAATTCTTAAACTCACATAATCCTCAGCAGTTGGTTTTTCATATATAATATTCATTTTCTCCTCCACTTTACATAAATAATTTAGTTATATAACTTATTAGCATATTATACTAAATACTTATCCACACAGTAAAAAAAACAATATAAGTATATTCCATTATGCATTTATATAAATAATTTATTTGCCTAGTATAATAATTTATATTAACATAAAATTATGACTATTAATAAGTATTTTTAGCAATCAATTTATGTTTTTAACAAAACTAAGGAGAGATTTATCATGGAGAACGTTTATTTAAGAAAAGAAGACTGTTGTAATTGTAGTGCTTGTTACAATACTTGTCCTACACAGGCAATTTCTATGAAATCAGATGAAGAAGGATTTTTGTATCCTGTCATAGACAAAGAACTATGTATAGATTGTCATAGTTGCGTAAACATTTGCCCTCTAATCTATGATGGAAATTACAAAGAAAAGGCTGTGCCTAATTTTTTAGTGGCTAAACACAAACGTGAAGAAGTTTTAATGAATTCCACATCTGGAGGAGTGTTCACAGCAATTTCTGATGTAATACTTAAAGAAGGTGGCGTAGTTTATGGTGCTGACTTTGATGATGAATTCCATGTTTTACATAAGAGAGCAGAAAATTACGAACAACGAAACCGAATGAGGATATCTAAATATGTACAAAGTAATATGGGGAATACCTTTGAGCAGGTAAAAAAAGACTTAATGAATAAAAGAAAAGTACTATTTACTGGAACCCCTTGTCAAAACGCAGGAT
The DNA here is from genome assembly GCF_001573875.1 of Clostridium sp. ATCC 25772. Classification (NCBI taxonomy): domain Bacteria; kingdom Bacillati; phylum Bacillota; class Clostridia; order Eubacteriales; family Clostridiaceae; genus Clostridium; species Clostridium sp. ATCC 25772. Next base: position 32,140 of record NZ_LFRG01000012.1, on the reverse strand, counting down.
TAAGAGGGTATATGGGAGATTCATCGTTGGTTGAAAACTTATACCTATGTGATGTGATTTGTCATAGTATTCCTAGCCCTTTAGTTTGGGAAGATTACAAAAGACTATTAGAAAAAGAATATAAAGGAAAATTAACCAGTATTCAATTCCGTTCCAAGACAATTGATTGGAGTAGAGAAAATAGTAATAAAACATTTCTATTTACAACTTCACATAGTGAAAAAATACATACCGACGAAAGGTTCTATCAACTTTTCTTTGGTAACAAAACTATTATGCGCCCTTCTTGTGAGCAATGCCCATTTACAGACATACACCGTGCATCTGATATTACAATTGCAGATTATTGGGGAATTGAAAAGTATGCCCCTGAATGGAATGATAAAAAAGGTGTTTCTTTAATTTTAATCAATAATGAAAAAGGTTCTAATCTTCTTAAAAAATGCAGTGAAGAATTAAAATATGAAACCCGTCCAATGGAAGAATCACTTGCAGAACAACAACGTTTAAGTGAATCTATAAAGTTCCCAAAAAAACGAGAAAAATTTTGGCATGATTATCGAAAATATGGTTTTGAGTATATCATTGAAGAATTAACTAAATAACATAAAGCATAACTTATCTAATATTTATATAAGTTATGCTTTTATATTTATATACATTATATAAATATATTGTAATTTATGTTATAATTTAATATTGAAAGAAATATTAATTTATTATTGAATTTTTAGATTATGAATAAATTTAGGAGGTAATTATGATAGCTCTTATAGGAATAATATGCATAGTCATTGGTTTTATATTTAAAGCTTTTCCACCGCGAAAAATCAATCGTATATATGGTTATAGAACCAAGTTATCAATGAAAAATGAAGATACATGGAATGTAGCACAAAAATATTCAGCCAATACTTTTATTATATTAGGTTTCATTTATCTTGCTTTAGAATTTATTTTAAATCAATTATCCAAAACTATTAACGTAAGCTATGAAAATATAATAATTTTAATAGGTTTGGTTATTATGATTATTCTTGATGAAATGCACCTAAAAAAAATTTTTAATAATGATGGAAATAGGAAATTATAAAGGAGGTTATTCCTCCTTTAATTTATATGAATATTTTAGCAATATAAAAAAACATAGCCTAACTTTTAAATATAAAACCACTATTTACTTTCCCTAAACATAACAGTACCACTATATCTACATATATATCATAACAATTCCCCCTACTTATACTAGTTTTTAAAAAAGTAAAGGAAACTTATTATAAGAATTATAACTTACATTAATAATAAAGATTTACTTAATAGTAATTATTTTACGCCTTTTAAAATACATCCTTTTGTCGTTATAGATACTGCTCCATTTTCATCAATATAATCTTCTATATACTTTATAAATTCTTGTTTTTTCTCTCCCATAAGTATATTCCTACCTTTTATTGTTGATGCCTTATAATCTACTATAGGCTTGGCCTTATCAACTATAATTTTTCCTGAAAGAGTATTTAACTTCACATTAGCAAAATATTTTTTTAATAATATATTACCACTTATACTATCAAATCTTTCACACATACCGTTACTACCTAACCCACTTTTACAGTCAAAGCCATCCATAATCTCATTTAGTTCACTCATAGCTTCTGGTGCATTAGTAGTTACATAAAAAACTCCACCTTTAACAAGAATTCTTTTCACTTCTGATAAAACTTTTTCTATATCAGGAACAAGATATAACATATGTCTTGCAATGACTATATCAAAACTTTCATCATTATAAGGAATATTTTGTGCATCAATAACTTTATAGTTAAAATTATGTCCTACGCACTTCAACTGTTCTCTAGTTTTTTCAAGCATACCAGTAGAAAAATCTGACAAAGTTATATTCCAATTTTTATTTACTTTATTTATATTCTTTAACCATAACCCTCCTGTTCCACATCCTAATTCCAATATTCGTGCTTTCTTTGTAAATGACATATTATCAAAACACCACGTATTCCAATCAGTTTTATTAATGTTATAACTATGCAAGTCTTCTCTTTTATCAAAATTTTCCGACGTTTCATACTGCTCTTTTACTTTAGATTCTATGTTGGTCATCTTAATAATTTTTATAAGATTTTCAACATCTAAAACTTTATTTTCTATTATTTGATTTTCAGCATTATTAAGAGCTTCTATAACTGAATCTATATGTTTCCTTTTTTCTTCTAATTCCTTTTTTTGTATATGAATCAAATTTTCAATATCATATTCTTTATTATCTAAAAATATTTTTATTTCATTAAGTGTTAATCCAATAAATTTTAAAGTATTAATTTGTTGTAACTTTAAAAGATCTTTATCACAATAAATTCTATAACCTGAATCTGTTTTCCTTGATGGTGTTAATAATCCGATTTCATCATAATAATGTAGTGTTTTTATTGTTACACCTGTTAAATTTGCAAACTTACTAATTTTCAAGTTATCATCACCTCTCTTATATCATTATAATTCCTCCTCTTAGGTTAGAGTCAATATTAATTTAAAAGTCCCACTACTATATTTAAAGAAAGTAGTGGGATTTCACTTATATTTTCTATTTTAATTTTTTACTCATACCTTTTATTTTCTTTCATTTCCATAATCTTCATTGAAGCAACATACCTTTGTAATCTTTCATTTAATACATCCCAATTTACATTTTTAATAAATGTATCCATATATTTTGCCTTATCTGTTCCAAAATCCATAAAATATGCATGTTCATAAACATCCATAACTAATATTGGGTAAGAAAGCCATACTGCACCTTGATCATGAAGGTCGCTTCCAATTATATGCAATCTATTATCTATTGGATCAATACAAAGAACTACCCATCCTCTCACTGCCAATCCTACATTAGTAAAATATGATATAAAATTTTCATATGATGAAAATTGATTTTCTATAGCGTCAAGCAAAACACCATTTGGGTTATTATTTCCATTAGTTATATTTTCAAAATAAAGTTCATGTAGTTTCACACCATTCAATGCATATGTTTCTCCAAGTTTTAAACTACGCATTTTTGAATAAGTTGGATTACTACCAGTAAAATCATTAGACATATAAGGTACGCTCCAAATTTCATTTAATTTATTTACATACCCTACATATAATTTATAATGTTCTTCTAGTTGCCTTATGGATATACCTTCAACTGAATTGAGATTAAAAGTTTCTGGTTTCATATTATACATTAAATCACCTCTATAAAATATCTTAATTATCTAAAAAGCTAGAATGTTATTATTTATTTTTGTACACTCTATTACATAATATGTAATAAAGATTTAATGTGCCTATTTATATAATTAACCTATCTCTTTACTCTTAAAAACTAACTATGTAAAATTTAATTAATGTAAATATAGTTTGCCATTAATTAAACTCTCTATACCTTTTGCTTAAATACTGTATAATTTTTAATTAAAAGTTTTTACTCTTTTAAAAGCCAAATTTATTATTTTATATAAAGCTAGTCCACTTATTGTGTTTATAGCAATAGTAGGTAATACAATTGTTAATACAAGTATTTTAAATGATGCTGGTAATCCTATTATTATTTCAGCTGATAATAAAAATATTATTCCACTTATTAAAGTTCCTATAGATAAAACAATTGTTGTTAAAAAAGAGTTATTATTCATCCTATTAAAAATTCTTATTTTACATATAAAATTTGTTAATATATATACTATATGTGCTGTAACTAACTTATCTATTAAATTAGGCAACTGACCTCCTGGAAATTTCGTAGTCATAGCAGTAAATATTCCCGTTATTATAGCTGATACCAATATAGTTTTATAGTCATCTTTATTAATTACTATTATTATAATCATCATAGTTAAAGCAAAATCTGGTTGCATTGGTAATCCTATGGCTGGAGTGATTTGATGTAGTATAGCACCTATTGCTAATAAAATTGAGTTCATTGTTAATATTTCTGTTTTATTAATTTTTTTCATATTTATAACTCTCCTTATACTAATTATTTTTCTTAATTGTATTTCTAAATAAATTTTGTTTATTAAAGAGCCATACCTTCACCTCATATAAATCACCACCTTCGTCTGATTTTTAATTTTAAATAAAAAAACTCCGTCCTAAATTAATAGGACGGAGATATTATCCGCGTTGCCACCTAAATTATATAATTTTATAAATTTAATAAAACTATATCCCTTAATTTCAAGTACTAACATACTCTATCTGCTATAACGTGCAGCCCACGATAACCAGTACTCTCTAAAAAGATTTCCCTTTATTCCTCAAAGGCCCATTCATTAAATTTTTTCATGCTAAGATTCCACCATTCCCAGCTCTCTTTAACGAACCTAAATTTAATTACTCCCCCTTATCAAAGGATTAAAACATTATTTATTTTATAAATAATAATATTAGGTATGCATTAAAATGTCAAGAAAAATATTTTTTAATACTTATTTTTTAAATACAATAAACTTTAAAATATAAATTACATATATAAAAAACTATCCCAAAATAGAATTTTAATTCTATTTTGAGATAGTTCCTTTAAACCTGCTAATATATAGCTTGTCCCAAAACCTCTTAAAGCATTAATGCTGCTACCATACCAATAATTAATAATGGTATATTATAATGAAGAAATGTTGGTACACAAGTATCCCAGATATGGTCATGTTGAGAATCTATATTAAGCCCAGATGTTGGTCCAAGAGTACTATCTGATGCTGGAGAACCTGCATCACCTAATGCTCCAGCTACACCAATTAATATAATTATAGCTAAAGGACTAAACCCTAATTTAATTCCTAGTGGACAATATATAGTTGCTAATATTGGAATGGTACCAAAGGAGCTTCCTATTCCCATAGTTATAAGAAGTCCTACTAAAAGCATCAATAATGCACCAATAAACTGATTTTGTCCCACTAAAGAAACTATAGAGTTTACAAAGGATTCTACAGCTCCTGTTTGCCTTAATACATTTCCATATCCAGCAGCTACAAGCATTACAAAAGCTATAAAACCCATTATTTTAATTCCACCATTCATTAAGTCATCAACTTCATCAAACTTAATAGCTCTTGTTACAATTAATACTATAATTGCACATAACCCACCTAGCGGTAATGATTTCGTTAAAATTTGAACTATAAACGCAACTATAGTAGCAACTAATACAAGCCAATGTGTTCTAGTCATTTTTAAATCTTCATTATCATTTGAAAACTCTTCTAAAATTACATCTTTATATTCTCTAGGTTTTCTATAACTAAAAAATACAGCCACTAAAAGCCCAACAATCATACCAACTCCTGGCATCCACATTACTTTACTTACCATACTAGTTGTAACTTCTATATTGTTAGCTATCATTTGGTCTCTTATAATATTTTGAAATATAAGTCCAAAACCTACTGGAATAGCTATATAGGGAGCCTTCAATCCAAAAGTTAAAGCACATGCAACAGCTCTTCTATCAATTTTTAACTTATTCATAATTGGTATAAGTGCTGGAATTAAAATTGGTATAAATGCTATGTGTACTGGAATAAGATTTTGAGAAAAACAAGTTATAAATGCTATAATTAATATAAAAGCAATTTTATTGCCTCTAACTACCGTAGATATTTTCTTAGCTAATATACTTGCAAGTCCAGTTTTATTTACGGCTACAGCAAGAGCTCCTAATAATAAATAACTAAGTGCCGTTTGAGAATTGTCACCCATTCCACCTACCAACAACCCCATAGTTTGTTCAATACTTAAATTAGCTGCAATTCCAGCAACTATAGCTGAAATTAATAAAGACAATATAACATTCAGTTTTAATAAACATAAAATTATCATTACTGCAATAGAAATGACAACAGGATTAAGTAAATTCATAACATCATTCTCCTTTATATAAATTTAGGTTGTTAATAATTTCAATTTTTAAGCTGTCTCATAATAATATATAAAAGATTTGTCTATAGCGACTTTTTCTAAGATGTTTGTTGAAACTAACATAGTGTTTATCCTGGTACATATACTGAGTTTATATTATAAAAGTGTATTCATATAAAAACTATTACGTATAATTATGAACCTCGAAATTATATACAGACTTTTCTGAAAATAAAGTATTTAATTTTAGAACTTCACACCTTATTTTTCATTAAAATAATTTTATAATCTTAGGATTTCTTAGTTACAAGTGCGTCTTATTCATTATTAGTTATCACCTTCATATCCAGTTATTCTTAGTCTTATATGAAATCATTTAAACACTGACTACAACTTAATATATAGCTTATCTAAATTATGTTAGTAATATATTCTAAACACTAGTTATCTTATGCTAATAAGCTAAAGCATTAATAAAAAAGTATATTAAGTTTAATAAGTTAATTAAATTAAAAAACTATTTTAAATAATAATACCAAATTTTAATCTATAAATAAAGTAAAATTTCAATTTGCTGAAAATTTAATCATTTGCGCCAGTTCAAATTAAATTTCAAATTTTACTTGACAATATTTTTTTGCATTATCAGGAAAACCTTTTCATTTTTAAAAACTTTATATAATACATTATAAATATTTATTTTTAGCTTATTCCATAATCTTCTCTTCAAGTTAACTTTTTAGATATAGCTATTTTATTTTTTCTATCTTTTTCAGAATATTACATCTTTTGATTTTTTGCAACTAATTTCTGTTTTAATATGTATTTATTTACACTTTGTTAACTGTTTATTTTTATTTTGTATTATTTTAAAATTCATTTCAAAGTTGTATAAAAGTATTTCCTCTTGTCCAATTATTAATTCTAAGTTTTTTATATCATTTGTATTTTTACTTTTAATATTTCCATAAAAAACATATAAAAATAAGATATCAATTTAGATACCTTATTATATATATTTTTTTTATTACTGTTTTTTAAATTATGATACTACAATATTTTTAAATCTATTTAATAATTAAACAAATATTATACTTTATAACTTTAATCCATCTTTTACCCTTATACCTAACTCTTTATCTGATTTCATAAAATTAATTACAGCTTTTTTTTGAATGAATTTATCTACCTTTAATAAATCATCAATTAAATTATCAACTAAATGGTCTTGCTCTATTTTAGAGAAGGCTCTATACCTATCTCCAGCTTGACTGAAATCATCGGTTATTGGTATATTATTTCTTTGTATTTTTCCTTCTATAAAAACCATATTTTTATTTTGTTCTTTATTTTCAATAGGTCTATTATCATTTAAAGAATTTGGTTTATAATTTACTTTTCCTTCTCTTATATGGTAATTCATTGCACCATCTTCAATATTATTATTAACTTGAACTTTAGGCTTATTAACTTGTAATTGCTCAAAATTTTTACCAATTCTATATCTTTGACTATCATGATATGCAAATAATCTTCCTTGTAAAAGTTTATCATTTGATGCTTCTATACCTGGAATTAAATTTGCTGGGCAAAAGGCTGCTTGTTCAACTTCTGTAAAGAAATCTTTCGGTGCTCTATTTAATGTAAGTCTTCCAACCTTAATAAGTGGATAAAGTCTTTCTGGCCATACTTTTGTTGCATCTAATGGGTCAAAATCATTATCTAATTCTTCATGTTCCTTCATAAGTTGAACAAAAAGGTCATATTCAATAGTTTTACCATTATTTAAAGTATCGTATAAATCCCTTGTTGCTATATCTGGATCAGTACCAGCAAGAATCATTGACTCATCTCTTGTTATTGTCTCAAGCCCTGCTAGTGGCTTCCAATGATATTTAACAAAATGTCTTTCTCCCTGATTATTAACCCAAACATAAGTATTTACACCAAATCCTTCTATCTTTCTATAACTTTTTATTGTTCCTCTATCTGAGAATAGCCATGTAATCATATGAGTAGACTCAGGACTGTTTGTTATAAAATCCCAAAACCTATTCGGATCATGAAGATTAGTATCTGGAGAAGGTTTAAAAGAATGAACCATATCTGGAAATTTCATAGCATCCCTTATAAAAAATACTGGTATATGATTCCCCACTAAATCATAATTTCCATCTTCTGTATAAAACTTGACAGCAAATCCTCTAGGATCTCTTAGGGTATCTGCTGATCCTTTTGAGCCTATAACTGTAGAGAATCTCACAAAAGTAGCCGTCTCTGTACCCTGACCTTGTAAAAATTTAGCTTCCGTATATTTTTTCATACAATTATGAACTTTAAAAACACCATATGCACCAGCACCCTTTGCATGTACAACTCTTTCTGGTATTCTTTCTCTATTAAAATTACTTAGCTTCTCTATTAATTGTATATCCTGAAGTAATGTAGGTCCTCTATCACCTACTGTTAATGAATTACTGTCATTATAAATTGGTGCCCCTTGATTTGTTGTCATGTACTTATCACATTCTATTTTTTTCTCCTTCATAACACCCTCCAATATGTTTAAATTATTATACTATAGGGTTCCAAGTTCACTTTTAAAATTATCTATTTAAAAACTTGGATACCCCAAATAGTGAGACATGCTCTGAATCGCTTAGAATTCAACACTACATTTTGTATAAAAATATTTTAAAGTTATTGAATAAATTTAAATTCGAGCTTGTTTCCCTATATGATTCATAAAATTTTAAATACATAATATGCCCATCTATAAATTATATTTCTTAATTTTTTATTTTATTACAATAAAAAATAAGCCTCCATATAATATGGAGACTATTTTAGGAATTTTCCTTCAACTGACTATCTATAAGTTGAAGATTATATTCTTTTATAAGTTGAATAAGTTTTTTACTATATATTTTTTCACCATTTTCGTCTTCTTCTGTACTATATCCTGCAACTTCTAAAGCCTTAGCTTGACCTATATAAGTTTTAGCCTCAAATAATCCATTTTCTTTATATCTTTCATTAGAATATAAAAATTTGCCATGATCATCTATAGATTGATTTGAATTATCATATTTTCTAAAATCATCTTCTATTACTAAATCATGAAACTCTTTAGTTTCAAATTTTATTTTTTCCCCACTATAATTAGCATCTGCTTTTATACCAAATAGATTACTACCCTTTATTGCTAAATCAGATCTTCCAAAGTCCGATTCTAAAATTGCTTGAGCTATTGTTATAGATGGTAAAATACCATACTTTTTATAATTTTCTATTGCACTTCCTTTTATGTTATTTATAAAATTCATTTGTTCTGAATCTTTTGCAACACTTTCTGGAACTATACCAAAATACTCTAGCTGTTCTAAGTAAGTATGTACTCTTTTCTTTTCTCTATTATTAAAATTTAACTGAGTCAATACATCTTCTAAAGACTTTAATTTATAACCATTATCTTCTTTAATTATAAAAGCTTGTCCTATTTGTTTAATTTGTTCTTCTGTTACCTGTTCAATCTTGTTTTTACTTTGGACTGCAGTTATTGCTGCTATGTACTTCCAATTTAATTGAACCTTTCCTTCTCCAATATCATCTGCATAATTGGTATATTCCAATGCATCTAACTTAGATGTATCTATTTCCTTAAGAGCTCTATAGTTAATCCCCCAAATCATACCTAAAATTATAAATACTACTATTAAGCTTATTATTAAAATTTTTTTCATCTATTCACCCCTCACCAAATACTTGTTTTTCACCGTATAACTTAAATACATATAAATTATACATTGATAATGTTACATATTTGTTACATAAAAAAATATAGACAAAATATCTATATTTTTATAATAGTATTTTGTCTATATTCTACATTATATAATTAAATATATTCAACTTTTTAAAAGCTGATTATATGGATTACAATAAATTCTAATACATTTAAAAGCAATTTTCTTAATAGATTTCAAAAATCATTTTTTTCAACTTACTTTAATATAAATTTAAGTATTTATGTATTATATATATAAATATTTTTTCAATATTCAGTATATTGCTTCTAAATCAAATTCATTTATGCAGCTATTTTTAAAAATTTGTTCATAGTCATATTATACTGAATTTCTTTTTTAAGTTCTCTATCAACATCAAACCCAACTTTTTTGAAAACTCTTTTTGAGCGTTCATTTTCAAAATTAATTTTTGCAATTACTTCATCTACTCTCCAGTAAAAAAATGCTTCCTTCAATCCTTGAAAAATAGCATTACTACCTAATCCCATTCCCCATTTTTCCTTATCACCTATTACAATAACTATCTCTACTGCTTTTCCTTTTGGTATAAGCTTTAAAAAACCTATTGATTCGTCTTTCTTTGTAATCATATAGAAACTTCCATTTTGATTAAACAGATGCGTTAAAACAGGTAAATTAATTGAATTCAGCGTATTCCTTATACTGCTACATACATTAGGACTTTCGTTTAAATATCTAGTAATCTCTTCATCCTCCATCCATTGTAAAATTTTTATAGCATCCGATTTAAAAACTTCTTGACGTAGCTCTAAATCATTATTTTTCATTTTTAACCCTCCAAAGTAACTTATTATAAAATGACTAACTTTTCATTAGCCTTGTTTAGCCCTTCTTAAATACTTTTTTGCATAATAATAAAAACTTATTACTTATTTGTAACAAGTTACTCAAACAATGTAAATGATATCATGAATAGTTTTTTTTTCAATCTTGTCCACCTGTCTAAAAACATGGTTGGGAGCATTTGTATTGGTATTCTACTGGAAATATCTATTTTGCTCCATAAATCTACCATAATAGCTTTTAAAAAGCAAAAACATTTTTTATATAATAAAAAAATGATGATATTTAAGTATTTATATAAAATACTTAAATATCATCACTAATATATATTTCATAAACTAATTCAACTCAAATAATGACAACAATTCTTCTTCACTTAACGACAATAAATCATTTCCTTTTTCATTTTCATTGTCCATTATTTGTGAAATTAACTTTCTTTTTTCATCTTGAAGCTGTACAATTTTTTCCTCAATAGTTCCCTCAGCTATTAACTTTATTACTTGAACAACATTTTTTTGACCTATTCTATGTGCTCTATCCGTTGCTTGATCTTCAACTGCTGGGTTCCACCAAGGATCAAAATGAATTACTATATCTGCAGATGTAAGGTTAAGTCCTGTACCACCAGCTTTTAGACTTATTAAAAATATAGAGTTATCTCCATTATTGAAATCTCCAACCATCTCCATTCGTTTTTCAGCTTTTACACTGCCATCTAAGTAACTAAAAGACATATCTTCCGTTTCCAATCTCTTTTGTATGTTCTTCAGTGCTGATGTAAACTGAGAAAATACTAAAACCTTGTGTCCACCCTCTATACTTTGCTGTAGCAATTCTACTAAAGCCTCTATTTTCCCGCTTCCATATGTATAATCTTTAGATACTAACGATGGATCCAGACATATTTGTCTAAGCTTTGTTATGTAAGCTAAAATTTCTATTTTACTGCTTCTAAACTCATCATTTTTAACCTTATTTTCTATTAATTCTACTGCATGATTAGCATAAGTTTTATATACACTCTTTTGTTTATCATTTAAAGACACCAACAGTTTCTTTTCAAGTTTATTAGGCAGTTCTTTTACAACATCTTTTTTCTTTCTTCTTAGTATAAAAGGTGCTATAAGTTTATTTAATTCTTCTAAAACTTCTGGTCCCTCTTTTAGTCTTTTATGATATCTTACTGAAAATTTATTCTCATCATAAAGATAAGTAGGCATAATAAAATCAAATATTGACCATAGTTCCATAAGTGAATTTTCAATAGGCGTTCCTGATAATGCAAATTTTATGTCACCATTTATATCTTTTACTGCTTTTGCATTTTGAGAATTAGGATTTTTTATATATTGTGCCTCATCTAATATTACAGTATGAAAAGACTGCTTTTTATAAAACTCTAAATCTATTTTTAAAAGATTGTATGTGGTTATTATCACATCAAAATTTTCTTTCTTTTTTATAATTTCTTCTCTTGACTTCTTATCTCCATTTATCACTACTATTTTTATAGATGGTGCAAATTTTGAAAATTCTTCTTTCCAGTTATAAATTAGAGATGTAGGCACTATCACTAAAGATTTTTTACCTTTATTAGAAAGAATATAGGTAATGACCTGAAGAGTTTTTCCAAGTCCCATTTCATCAGCTAATATACCTCCAAACCCCAAGTATTCCAATGTCTTCAAATAGTTATATCCTATTCTTTGATATGGTCTTAAAGTTGCATTTAATTCTTTCGGTTCTTTAAAACTTAATTTTTCTATATTTTTAAATTTATCTTTAATTTCCTTAAGCTCATTTTTACCTTTTACATATCTAATACTATTTTCTTTTAAATAATTATCTAAGAACATAGCTTTACTATTGCTAATTTTCACAATATTATTTTCTATATTATCTTCATATGATACAATATCTAATAAATTTAAAAACTTTTTGAGTTCTAATTCTTCCAAATCTAAAAATTCTCCACTCTTAAGTTTATAATATTTAAGATTTTCTTTAAAAGCTCTTAATATAGATATTGTTTCTTCCGTCGGAATGTCTCCAACTTTAAAATCTATTTCAAAATAATTGTGTTTTCCTGAATGTATTTGACCTTTAATACCTTTAGAACCTATAGACTTTATACCTTTAAAATTTTGAGAATAATAAATTTCTCCAAAATCCTCCAATTGCCATATATCTTCTTTAAAAAATTTAAATTTATAATCATCACCATATAATAGATAAAATTTTTCTTTAATTTCATCAAAACCTAAAGACTTTAATTTTGATATAACCCTTAGTTCCTTTTTCTTCTCTCTATATATAACTTTTTCACTAATGTCTTGAAAAATATTAAATTCAAATTCGCCATATTGAACTTTCAAATTTAAAACTACATCTTTACCTTCCATATCAAAGTAAAATTTAAATTTTACATCTTCCATTATAATTTTATCCTTTATAGATTTACTTAATGTTAGTTTTTGTGAGATTAAATTTAAATCTGGTATTAATTTTCTAAGTATCCTATCTTCCTCTTCCTTGCTTATAGCCACCGACTTAGCTCCATTAAAAACATTTAAGTAACGTTCTATTTTATAACAATTTTCATAATCTGGTAAGTATATTATTGTTCCAAAAAGAAAAACATCACACTTATCATTTAATACTGTTGGTACACCTGATATGCAACTTAAAATATATTCATTACTTTTTTTAATGTCCTTTAATCCAAACTCCATAGATGGAAAATCATTAACTATTTCTGTTTCTACTGCTCTGTAGAAAAAACCTTCATTTAAATAAACTCTATGATTTTTAACTCGTTGAAAAAACTCTCTTATTAAATGATTTGGTATTTTTATAAATTTACCATCTATATTTTTATTATATTTTCTATTAAAAGAATTTGAGTTATCCATAACTTTTAATAACTCTATAAAATCTAAAAGTCTTTTATCTTTTGTACTCAACTTTTGACTTTTTATATCTAAAGTAAAATTTTTGCCGTATCTTATAGCAATTTTATTATAGTAAGCTGTTAAAAATTGTTCTATATCCTTTAAAGTATATAATCCCTTATTACCATTAGCCTTTAACCCTATTTTAAATTCTGCAGTAATAAGATTATCCCATTCTCTTTTATTTATATACACATCTAATCTTAATTCTTCTTTATCACTATCCTCTAAAAGTGAATCTAATATACTATTTTCTTTTTTAAAAACTACATTAGATTTTACATCATTTTTAAAAAGCAACGGATTAGCTACAAGTGAATCTAGGGATTTATAAAATGTAGCTATTAGATGTTTACAGCAATAGTTATCATTTGAAAACTCTTTCTTTTCATAATCTGGACAAGTACAATAAGTTGATATAACCAACTTAGTTTCTGTATCTATCTCTATATTTGTATCATAATCACTAAATAGCTTTTCTGAGATGACATTACCTTTTATACACACTAAATGTTCATCTGATTCAATATCTAATTTTGATACTAAATCATTGTTAAATATTCTTTCACCACTTATATGATTTTTACCACTTGTGTTTTCATTAAATCTTTGTAATAAAATATCCTTACTTAACATAATTTCTCCTAACCTAAAAATAAAGTCTATCTTTTAATTATAACATAAAGCTGTAATTGTTATAGTACTTATAATCTGTATAATTTTAAATCTTTATACTTTAAGTAAAATATTCTTATGTATATTAAAAAATAGAAGTATAACGAATTATACTCCTATCTTCTATAATTATTTTCTAACCATCCCATAACCACCATATACAGTTTTTATATCAGTTACGGAAATAACCGATTTAATTTCTGTTTCTTCTATAAGCTTCATAATTTCTAGCTTTCTCTTTCTTTTTAAGTGGATTAGAAGTACTAATTTTTTGCTACTTCTTCCTTCTCCTTCAATTGAGGTTACCCCAACTTCTGCATCCCTTAAAGTATTTATAAGTTTTTCTCCATCCTCTTGTGCTACGATAACATTCATAGTTATCATTCCTATTGCTAATTTATCTTCAATAATAGATCCTACGTAATTACCACAGGCATAGCCTAAAGCATATACAATTATTTTTATAGGATCTTCTTGTATTCCATTTAATACGTTTCCAACTACTAGCAACCAAATTATAACCTCAAAAAAACCTATTGTTGCTGCATATAATTTTTCTCCTCTAGTTATAAGTACAGTCCTTACAGTAGTAAAAGATACTTCAATTATTTTGCATACAAATATGAATAAATACATCCACATATGACGTCACCTCTTCACTTATAATTTTAAATAACCCTTAAATTAATTAAACCATATTATTAACTATAAAAAATACTTTTTTTTAATTCTTAACTAAATATTAAGAAGTTTACTAAAACTATTTTTATACATTATATCATTTTATTCTTTCATGTAAATATTCGTAATTTTATTACGATAATTTATATATTATATAAATTCCAAGATGGCATTTTTTTATCAAGTGAAAATTTTTCATGTAAATAAGCAAACTATAAGCTTACTTTACATTATCTGCAAAATCTAAAATTGGAGAGTGATCAACATAAATACACCAATTGGCATAAGATTTAAAATTCCATTAGATTATGATGAATTACTCATTTATATACTAGAAACTTTAGATTGCAAACGGCTTATTTGGGTTATTGATACTTGGTTTGAAATTATAAATGATAAAATCGATAAACCTAAAAAAAATAAACCTACCTCCTTTGAACTATTTAACTTTATCTCTAGTTCTATAGATGAAAATAAATATTTAGATTTAAAAGCATATCTAAAAGAATCTGATATTTATGATATTAAAAGTTTTGATGATTTTTTAATTAGTAATTGTAGATTCATGCTTTTTATATATGATTTTGAATATGTTTACTTATATTTTAAAAATAATAATTCTCTTAATATAGTGCGGAATGCAGTCCACTCTTTCACAAATGAAAATGTTGAAATTATATGTACAAATTAAAAATTATATAAAGTATCTTGTAAATGTTTCTCGTTTTTATTTACATAATATGTAAATAACTTTATACTATACTTATATCGTATTTTATATATTAATTGATATAAGGGGGACGTTTAAATGAATTTTACTATTTTAAAATATGCACTGTCTATGACAATGTACTTTGCAGTTTTAATATGTATAGTAGAACTTATGAGAAAACATTGTAAACTAGCTAATATGGTTTGGATTTGTTCTCTTTTAACTTTTCCACTTTGGATTATGGGTGGAGTTTCAGGATGGTTTCGTTGGGCAAAAATTTTAAGTGTTATATTACCAACAATAATAGTAGGCTTTTGTAGAATTTCAAATTTTGAAGAACGCGAAGGGAAGTTTTGGGGGTTTTTTCAGAAAAATTGGATTCTTTGGTTTACCTATGGAATATTATTTTTAAATATATTAGAGGCTACCCTTAAAGATATCGCTCTGGGTAATTATGCCAATGCATGTTGTGGTTTTTTACTATGTGTAACAATTCCATTTGCGCCTAAATATTGGAAGTATGATAAACAAGGTGTTGGAGATTTAATTTGTTACACAACAATTGGATGGAATTTTTTATATACTACCTGGAATCTTTGTTTTGTTTTTGGTGAAAGCCCTAATTATTTTGCCAGCTCAATATGTATACTTCTTGCAGCGGAATTATATCCATTTATAAAAAGAAAACCAGAATTATATATTATGGCAAGAGTTTACACATTAGCAACTCATATGATTCTTCGCTCATGCTTCGGCCCAATGTTTATAACGCTTATGGATGCATCTTCTTGGTATAATGAAACCCTTTGGAAGTATTGGGGAATATTAAATCTTATACTTATAATTCCATACCTATTTTGGTATATGTGGCAACTTCATACTGGAAGTGCAAACCATACCTTTATAAAAAAAGACTCTTATTTACACTCTAAATTTTCAAGAATGTAATTATTATAAAAGCTACACTTTAATATAGTGTAGCTTTTTACATTTTTCATTGTCTTCTTTTCTTTCCAGCCTTTTTTTTATTTTTAATAACACCTGTCTCTTTTTTACTTTTTTTATTATCTTTATTAAAATTTTTATTCTTATCACTTTTTTTACTACAATTATTTTTATCTTTACTATAATATTGTGATTGTTTTTTATTTTTAGGTTTTATCAAACATTTTTCTTCAAATCCTATAAGATCTGTTCTATTTTCAATGTTTAAGGCTTCATATACTAAATCATATTTTTTAGGGTTTCTAAATTGAAGTAATGCTCTTTGCATAGCTTTTTCTGCCTTGCTTTTAGGAACGTAAACTTCTTTCATTGTTCTTGGATCTAATCCCGTATAAAACATCGTTGTTGATAAAGTTCCTGGTGTAGGATAAAAGTCTTGCACTTGTTCTGGTTGATATTTAATATCTCTTAAATATTCTGCAAGCTCTATAGCTGATTTCAGTGTGCTTCCTGGGTGACTAGACATTAAATATGGTACTATATACTGTTTTTTACCAACTTTTTTAGTTATTTTATAAAACTTATCCATAAATTCACTATATGTTTTTCCTGCTGGTTTTTGCATATATTTTAAAACTTCACCACAAGTATGCTCTGGCGCAACTTTCAATTGACCACTAACATGATGTTCTACAAGTTCATTAAAGAAAATATCATTTTTATCTGCCATTATATAATCATATCTTAATCCTGAACGTATAAACACTTTTTTTATTTTAGGTATTTCTCTAACTTTTTGTATAACCTGTAAATATTCACTATGATCTGCATCTAAATTTTTGCATGGTCTTGGATATAAGCATTGCTTATTTTTACATGCACCTATTTTAAGTTGATTTTCACAGGCAGGTTTTCTAAAATTTGCTGTAGGTCCACCTACATCATGTATATATCCTTTAAAGTTTTTAAGTTTTGTAATTTCTTCTGCCTCTTTTATTATAGATTCTTCACTTCTACTTTGTACAATTCTTCCTTGATGAAAAGTTATAGCACAAAATGAACAGCTTCCAAAACATCCTCTTGAACTAACAATACTAAATTGAACTTCTTCTATAGCGTCTATGCCCCCATCTTTTTCATATATAGGATGATACGTTCTTTTATAAGGCAAGTTATATACTTTATCTAGTTGCTCTCTTGTTAATGGCATTTCTGGTTTGTTCTGTACTAAATATTTACTTCCATGTCTTTGTATTATAACATTTCCTCTAATTGGGTCTTGTTCGTCGTATTGAACCTTAAATGCTCTGGCATATTGGATTTTATCCTGTGAAACCTCCTTATAAGAAGGAATCTCTATGTAATCAGAATAGACTTCCTCTAAATCGTCTACAACATAGCAAGTTCCATTTACGTCCCTTATGTATTTTGCCTCCATTCCAAGGTTTAATCTATCTGCAATATCGACAATTTGTTTTTCACTCATTCCATACGCTAATAAATCAGCTCCACTATCTATAAGCATAGATTTTCTTACTTTGTCACTCCAATAATCATAATGAGCAAATCTTCTTAAACTAGCTTCTACACCACCAATAACTATTTGAACATCTTTATAAGCTTCTCTTATTTTATTGCAATAAACAATAGTAGCCCTATCTGGTCTTAACCCCATCTTACCGCCTGGTGAATAGAAATCTTTTTCTCTTAACTTTTTATTTACTGTATAATGATTAACCATAGAATCCATATTACCTGCATTTACTAAAAATCCTAATCTTGGTCGTCCTAATTTTTTAAATTCATCTATGTTTTTCCAATCCGGTTGAGCTATAATCCCAACTTTATATCCTGAATTCTCTAAAACCCTTGAAATTATAGCAGTTCCGAAGCTATGATGGTCTATGTATGCATCTCCCGTAACTAAAATAAAATCTAACTGTTTCCATCCTCTTTCTTCCATATCCTTTTTACAAATAGGTAAAAATTTATTATTTGTCATTAAATCACCTGCTAATTTATTATTTATAACATACTCTATTATTTAATTTACTTTGTTATTTTACATTCTAACTTAGTATAATGCAAACATTTTATAGAACTTTAAATAGTAAACCAAATTAAAATTCAGTTTTATAATCATTTAATTTAAGTCTCAATTTTTTATTTGTATGTTTATTTGTATTTTTTATAAATTCATATAATATTATATTATTTTTCAATAATATTACTATAAATATACTTTATATACTATAATTCATTTGTAGTTTATTTAAGTAATGAGATTTTAAATGAAAGATTTACATAATTTTATTGATTAGTTTGCTCAAATTCGTAGAAATGTTTTTGTAAATATTAAAAATTTGAAAGATGGAGGAAAGATTACCTTATATAAAAATAGAGACAGCAGACATCGGTCAATTAAATATTAGAATTAAAGCATTTATAAAAATGTTATAATTATTTTTTATTTAAAAATTTAATTTATGCTATTTATTTTAAGGAGATTTTACTATGTTTTTATTAAATATTTTTGAATTTATAGGCACTGTTGTTTTTGCTATCTCTGGAACTCTTATTGCAATACAAAAAAAACTAGATTTATTCGGCATTCTAACTCTATCTATAGTAACTGCTGTAGGTGGTGGAATTTTTAGAGACATAATTATTGGAACTACTCCACCTATGGCTTTTAAAAATCCATTTTTTTGCTTTATAAGTATATTAACATCAATAATAACTATTTCTTTATACTCTTTCATATCAAAATTTACATATAAAAAAGCTTTACAAGAATATGAAATTGATATCTTTGATAAAGATTATAATAGTGAAAATATCAAACATAGAATAAGTTTTTTAAGAAAGAGAACTGCTATTTTAAAGAAATTCAATGCTATTTTTGATGCTATAGGCCTTGGTATTTTTACTGCTGTTGGTTCAAACATAGCTATTTCAAATAAATTTTCTAATTTATTCTTAGTAATTTGTATGGGATCTATAACTGGAATAGGTGGTGGTATATTAAGAGATATATTTGTACAGGATATACCAGTAGTATTTAAAAAAGAAATTTATGCTATAGCCTCTATTTTAGGCGCTTTTGCCTTTTGGTTCTTATATAAGCATATATCAATTATACATTGCTTATATATTTCTGCTTTTGTAACATTTTCTTTTAGAATATTGTCTTTGCATTTCAATTGGAATTTGCCTAAATTAACAATAGAAATTTTAAAATAAAGCTCTAAAAATAAGTTATCTCAAAATAAAAATGAAATAACTTATTTTTTAATTTCATCTATTAATATTATTTGTTTTCACTACATCTTCTATAGTTCTTTTCAGAATTAATCTATTTTTTCGAGCTATCTATAAGATATTTCATAGTGTCTTTATCCATTGCACCTGGAATATATTTATCTATCTTACCATTTTTATCAATTATAAAAGTTGATGGAAAAGCATTTATTCCATACTGATATAATAAATTCCCATTATTATCGAAAACAACTGGAAATGTATATCCTTCCTTGTTTAAAAATTCTATTATATCTTCTTTAGATCCTTCTGAGCCTATTTCAGGTGAAGCAACACCTAGTATTATAACTTCATCGCCATTTTTATTGTATTCATTATATAATTCTTCAATATGAGGCATCTCCCCTTTACACGGAGGACACCAAGTAGCCCAAAAATTTAAGAAAACAGTTTTTCCTTTATAATCGCTAAGTTTATGTTCTTTTCCATATTGATCATATAAAATAAAATCTATAGCACTACTGCTATCTTCTGTAACATTCTCTTTTTCTACTTGGCTATCACTATTCTCATTATTTTCTTTTACTATTTCAGAGTTTTCTACATTATTTATTTGATTATTTATTCCGCCGAAACCATTAATTACCATAAATATACCGGCTCCTATAAGAATTAAGCCCCCTATTTTCTTTATAATATCCATGTATAGTTTTATTTTATCTAGTGTTTCAAATAACTTATTATAAAATAATGCTGTAATTATAAATGGTAATATAAAACCTATAGTATATGTAGCTATTAAAATATTTCCTTTTAGCATGCTACTAGAACTTGAGGCTATTATTAATACAGAAGCTAGTATTGGTCCAACACAAGGTGTCCATCCAAAACTAAAGGTAAAACCTAAAAGATATGCAGATATAGCTTTCATTTCTTTTACTTCCATATTATATCTTTTTTCTTTATTTAATAAAGAAAAATTTAGTATCCCCATATAGAATAATCCCATTATAATTATAATAATTCCACCTATAAACATTATCATATTTTTATTTGTGTTAAAAAAACTACTTAATGCATTTACTGATGAACCTAATATAAAAAATGTAGTTGATATTCCTAAAGTAAAAAATATTGTATTTTTAAATAAAGAGCTCTTTATAAATTTATCTTCTCCATTTTTCAAACTTTGCACACTACTATTGGATAATATACTTAAATAAATAGGTAATATGGGCAATATACATGGTGAAAAGAATGATAATAAACCTTGTAAAAAAACAATTAATAAGTTTAAATTTTCCATTTGAAGCCTCCTATATATTTTTTTAATATCATTTAACTTGCATATTTCCACCAATATACCAATATATTTGAATATATTGGTATATGTATTTTTTCCATTATATCAGTATTTTAATAATAGTACAATTATAATTTATATTATTGTTTACTAAGTTCTTTTTTTTATTACCCTAAATCATCTACTATGCAAATTACACATAAAAATAATCCACTTATGATAAACAGTTTTATTATTTTATCTGTCTATCACAATGGATTATATAGAACTTTTAATTAGCTTCATAACAACTCTCTTTTTCTTCTACATATTCCTCTAATGTTATATTCTTATCAAACATTTCTTTTGCCACATCTTCTCCTACATATCTTATATGCCATGGCTCATACTCATAACCAGTAATATTTTCCTTATCCCTAGGATACCTAATTATAAAACCATATTTATAACTATTTTCTGTAATCCATTTATATGATTTAGTGTACTGAAAACCTTCATCTAATGTGGTATACTCTTCTGAAAGTATATCTATTGCCAATCCTGTTTGATGTCCACTTTCACCAGGTTTAGCTACTGCCCTGTCTGCTTCTTTCTTTCCAACAGACTTGACTTCATTATCGTAAAGAAGCTTTTGATAATAATAATCTCTGTAACCAGAAACCCCTAAAAGATATATTCCATCATCTTCAGCATAACTAAACATTTTCTCTAATGCTAAAGCCGCTGTCTTATCTAATAATTTTACATTTTCATTTGAACCTTTTAAAAATTTTATATTAGGCTTTACAAGCTCTTTTGGAATAAAATTTTTGTCTAATGAATAGTCTCTATTTACAATAAGAATTTTATGTTTTCTGTTATTTATAGAAGCTATAGATATATTTTTATATACATCATTTGCACTACTATCTTCTTTTTCTTTTATAAAATGTGATAACCCATTATTCTTTAATTCAACTGTAAATACTGCAATTAATATCATTAGTAATGAGATTATAATTTTTTTATTATTTCTATTCATACACACCCCCTGTTTCTCTAACTATATATAAATACTACACAGGTGATGTTTTTTCCTTTTTTTACCATGAATTAATTATATTCTATAAAAATACAAAGAAAATTCTTATGTTAACTTTTAATATTAAGTTCTAGTCAAGAGTAAATTTTTCTATCATGCCAACCATATCATTAGATATAGAATTTAACACTTCTGCTAAATTAGATAAATTAATTATAGTCGATGATTGTTGCTCAATTGATTGAGATACTTCTTCCATAGAAGATGCAAGCTCTTCTGAAGTGGATGTTACATATTCAATATTATTTAAAATTCCATCTTTCATTTTCACAGAATTATTAGTAAGAGCAGCTATTTCTTTAATTTCAGGTATTATAGTATTCATTTTATTAACTATATCTTTAAATATATTTATATTTTTTAAAATTCCTTCATGTTGATTTGAAAATTCCATAGAAATATTATTAGCTCTTTTCCCAACAGAACTAGTAGCCTTTGATATTTCTCCAATCAATTGAGTTATATTCTCCGATGACTCTAAAGTTTGCCCTGCAAGCTTTTTAATTTCCTCTGCAACTATTTTAAACCCTCTACCTTCTCCACTATATCTAGCTGATTCTATGGATGCATTCAATGACAGCAAATTAGTTTGTCTTGCTACATTATTAATTGTTTTGGTAATTGAACTTATATTATTAATATTGTTAGTAAGATTTGTTATTTCATCTATAAAACCTTTAAAGTTAAAAGTTAAATCATCTATACTTAGTATTACTTCACTTATTCCTTGGGACCCTCTGTCTGCAAATGATTTAATTTCATTACTATTATTTTCTATTGAATTTATTTTTTTATTTATTCCATTTAAATTAAGTGAAAACTCCTTAATTTTACCTGTGGCTTCTATTAAATTTTCACTTTGAACATTACTGGATTCTGCAATTGTATTTACTGAACTTGATATTTCTTCACTTACAGCTGCTATTTCTTTAGAAGACATATTCACTTCTTTTGAATAACCTTCTAAATTCTCCGATACATTTCTTATTTTCCATATAATATTTTTCAATGATATATTTGTTCCATCAATATCTTTGGCCAAAGCTAATATCTCATCCTTAGATTTTATATCAATTACCTTTGTTAAATCTCCATTTGACATATTTCTTAAATAATCTCTTATCTTTAGTAGTGGCTTGGTTATACTAGATGATATTATCAAGGCTATTACTATTGATACAAAAAATACTATTATACTAATTAAAATTGTAATATAGATTCTTTCTTTTACTCCTCTAAACATTTTACTATTATCCATTTTTACTACCACTAAACCAGGTATATCCAAATTAATACTAGCCGAGCTTATAACCTCCTCTTTTGCTTTAACACTAGCTGATGCTATAACATCTGATTTATCCTTATTATGTAAGCCATTAATTTTTGTATTATATAATGGAACTACTGAAAAATATTCATTTTTACCATTAAACTTCAACTTAAAGCTTGCTGGTTTATTTTCATCAATTAATTTATCTATATTATCATTGTTAAAATTAATACCTATCTTACTTTCATCTGTATTAGCAATATAATTAAAATTTTTATCTAGAACTCCAATATAAGAAGCTAATTCATACTGTGATTTTAATAGATCAATTATTTTAAGCTGAATTCTTTCTGGACTTTCTATACCAATTGGTGATATAACCTTTTCTATATGCTCTGCATAAGCATAGCTTTTATCTAATGATTGTTCTTCAAATTCTTTGTATCCATTAACAAATTCAACCGTTAAAAAAACAATCAAATTTATAATTATTACAGATAAAAACCCTAATATTATTTTCTTTTTAACTGAGTTTAAATTAAACATTCCTTTTAAATTCATAAAAATCCCTCCCCATAATATATTAGCATAATATTCATTAATTGAAAATAATTATCAAAAGATTTTTGATTTCATTTTCCATTAATTATTTCCTAATAATTATTATCGTAGATTTTGTTATAAAAATAATACTATTTTTATATAATTTTTATTATAAATTTTAAGGACAGTATATAGATTTATATATAACTAATCTACATACTGTCCTTTTAAAAGATAAAATTAAATCTTACATTATAAATTTGCAGTACTGTGCTATTTCATTTGCAGCTTTCATGCCACTACTTAAGGCGCCTTGACACCAAGCATGTAATACAGAAGTGTGTTCCCCTGCAAAATATACTCTATTATCATACTCTGGTGTTATCATAGGGTATGAAAAAAGTCTATGTTGCGATGGCATAAAATAGCAATACCCTCCATAAAATCCTTGTTCTCTTTCCCATTGTATTATTTTCACATCTTCAACTACAGAATCAAGATACCCTCTTTTAAGCCCATGCACTTGCTCAACTTGTCTTTTTACTGACTCAATTTTTGTTTTTTCATCTAAATTACCCAATCTTAATGCATCTTGTCCTACAATATAAGATGCTAGCAAAACACCTTTATCATTAGATTTGTTTTTTTTCTTATTATGGCAATCATTATTATCAATCTTACTATTATATCTCTGATCTACATACCATACCTTTCCTATAGGTAAATCAGTACTTGATGCTCCTCCATATATATCATCTTCTTCCCAAAATCTTTTATTACAAAGGAAAAATACCTTCTGAGCACACATATAATTCACTTCTTTAATAGCCTGCATTTTTTCATTACTGAACATAGGGAATAATTCTACATTTCTAAGACTTGAAAATGGAATACTACAAATAACAAAATCAAAAGTTTGATTAAATCTTTCCTGTGATTTATTATGTTGCTTATATTCTACTATTACTTTATCATCTTTATTATGTTTAGATAATGCTACAACAGTGCTACCAGTCTTTAAAGTAACCTTTCCTAAATTTTTTTCTTTAATATTAAAAACTTCTCTAGGCTTTTTAGACATCAATGATTTATAAAATGAATTTGAAAGATTTACAAAACCTCCATCTATTTTATACCTGTATAAATTTTCCACATTATATTCTTCTTGTAATGGTTCAAAATAACTATTATAATATGCCATACCTATAAAGGGCTCTAATCCTGAAATTAACTCTATAGCACCTTCACTTAACCCCAATTTTTCCATCATTTTTCTTGTACTAAAATTATCTAAGTAGTCAATTTCTAAAGGATATTCTTGCTGTACTTTTAAAATTTCTTTTCTTACCTCTGGACTCATATTTAATAGTGGTGTTGTTAATACATAACTTATAAGTTTTTGCCATGGAGTAACTCTTTCTTTTGGAGTCAACTTAAATTCTGGATAAATTTTTTTCATTACATCTTTTCCTAACAAATCATTTTTTGCTCGTTTATGCCTTATATATATATAAGTATTTTCATCTGATTGAATAAAAGGACTTGTTTTTAAATCAAATGTATTTATATAATGCCATGTAGTCTCATGGCTAACAGGTATTCTCATAGCACCTAGTTCAGCATATAGCCCTTCATCTTTATCAAAATAATGAGTATATATTCTACCACCTATGCGTTTTTCTTGCATTTCAAATATAGTAATATCAAATCCTAGTTTTCTAAGCTCAAAAGCAGATGATAAACCAGCAAGACCTGCACCTATTATACCAACTTTAATTCCTTTACAACTTCCTTCTGGAAGTATTGTTGTAATATCTCTTGGAGGCGACATCATCTCTATAATGTTTTCCAAATCCTCTGGTCTATTTAAAACTTCTAAAGCTCTTTTTAACATTTTATATCTCTCTTCATTACTAGGGTTATTAGGTTGCATATAACTTTCTTCCATATACAATATAAATACAGCTCCTTTTCCTTTCTATAATAAACATATTATTCAAATCAACAGAAAATGAGTATATTTATTATTTTTATGATTTCTATTATTATTTTTTAATATATTTTTATAAAAAGTTAAAAAGCTTTTCATTCTGATATTTTATGATGTACTATATAATATATAAATCAAAATTTTAGGTTAGAATCCTATATATAATTTAGGAGGTTTTTATGACTAATATATTTATATTTTATCTAATTACCATGAACATACTTGGATTCTTATTAATGTATATAGATAAAATTAAAGCTAAAAAACATAAATGGCGTATTAAAGAAAATACTTTACTCTTCATTGCAATTTTAGGTGGTGCATTAGGTTCTCTTATAAGTATGTATACATTTAGACACAAGACTAAACATGCAAAGTTTACCTTAGGAATTCCTTTAATATTAATAATTCAAATTATATTTTTATACTATACAATATACAAAATATAAATTTAATAATCACTCCTTTTACCTAATATATAGGGAAACAAGCTCCAATTTAAATTTATTCAATAACTTTAAAATATTTTCACACAAGATACAGTGTTGAATTTTAAGTGATTCGGAGCATGTCTCACTATTTTAGGCATCAAAGTTTTGGAATGGATAATTTTAAAAGTCAACTTGGAATCCTATAACTATTCAAAAGTAAATTTTAAATCTCACCCATACTTCAATTGCTGAAAAATACTCCTTTTCCAAAGAAATTATAATATTTTCTATGAATCTTTTTTATAAATTTAAAGAACACTTATTCATCACTGAACAAGTGTTCTTTAAAAATATTTACGTATATATTTTTATTTTCTTGGATTTTCAAATGAAGGTGGAGTTGGGTTAGGCGCCTCATGAGAAGGTCCTGGATTAGATAAATTAAAGTATAGTTTAGAATCCTCAGTAACTCCGAAATCTTTATTGGAACCAGTATTTTGCACTTTATTTAACGCTTCTCTAAATAATGCATTATGTGCTTCTTCTCTATTAAGTAAGAAATCAATGGTTGCCCTAACTTCTTTATCATCAATTTGGCGATATAAATATTCATATACAACTTTTGCTCTTTGCTCAGATGCTATATTCGATAATAGGTCTGCAACTAAATCACCTGTTACAGTTACATAATCAGCAGTCCATGGTGCGCCTGATGAATTAATTAATACTGGTGATAAGCCACATTGGACATGTGTTTGAATTTCTCCACTATTAACTTCGTTAATGTTTACATCATGACCATTTAATAAATTTATAGTTTGAGCTACCATTTCCATATGACTAAGCTCTTCTGCAGCTATATCTAAAAATAAATCTTTTATTTCTGGATCTTTGATTCTAAAACTTTGAGCCATATATTGCATTGCTGCTTTAAGTTCACCGTTGCCTCCACCTAATTGTTCTTGCATTAAAACTGCATATTGAGGATTAGGTCTTTCAACTTTCACCTCATGTAGTAATTGTTTTTTGTGTTCAAACATGAACAGCACCTCCAAATAATAAATTTCAGATTTATTATTTGCTACTACATATTTTATATACCTATATAAATATTAAATAAAAAACAGGATTCTAAGTAAAATTAGAAATCCTGTTTTTATTCTATTGAGCTACTTTTTCTGGTTCATTATATTGCACTCCAAAAGTATCTACTGTTATCTTTTTAATTTTAATTTCTTTTACTGGTTTATCATTTTTATCTGTCTCTACATTTGCTATTTTATCCACAACTTCAAGACCCTCTACTACTTTACCAAAAGCAGCATATTGATCATCTAAATGTGGTGCAACTTCATGCATTATAAAAAATTGAGAACCAGCTGAATCAGGATCCTGTGCTCTTGCCATGGATAACACACCTTTTTCATGTTTTAACACATTCTGCTCAAATCCATTCTCTTTAAATTCGCCTTTAATAGTATATCCTGGGCCACCAGTTCCATCACCTTGTGGATCCCCACCTTGAATCATAAATCCTTTTATAACTCTATGAAATATTAAACCATCATAAAAATTAGAATTAGCTAATGATATAAAATTTCTAACAGTATTTGGTGCTAAATCAGGATATAATTCTGCCTTTATAACAGAACCATCCTCTAACTCTATTTGGGCAATTGGATTTTTTCCATTTTCTCCCTTTTCACTTTTAACTACAGTCGGAACTTCCTCTTTGTCCTCTTCTTTTTTAGTACATCCAGAAAGTACAACTGTAACCCCAATTATAATTAATAATATTAGTGCTATGTATTTTTTGCTCATAAAAATCTCCTTTCTTGAGTTTTGATTAAATTTTACCATATTTATAAATGAAGTAAAATATTTATATTTAATCTAAATTAAAATAAAGATAATTTATTACTTAGAAAGTATTTTATTTGCTTAAAATCTTAATAATTTAATAATATCTAATGTTTATTACAAAGCTGTGACGACTGTAAAATATCTTTACTCATACATATTAAATTAAGTAATACATAAAATCCCTTAACTTCATAAAATATAATTTTCAACTTTTCAATCTATTATTTCTGTCATATATATTTACTTAAAACATAAAACCATGGATTGTATCAAAGCAATATATTCTATGCTTAAACCCATGGTTTATTCTTAATTATTATTTTTTTCTAAAGACCATTTTAAAATTTCTTCATATTTAGGATATTCACTTGTTGCTACCTTGTTAAAAGTATCATAGTCATAATCATATAATATTTCTATATCTTCTTTTTCTTTAGTATAAATTTTTCTCATTCCTTTCTTTAAACATATATAATTATATTATCAACATATAAATCAAACTTTATGTATTATACTTCAATTTTAAAATTTAGTCCAAAAATTATATAATTTCATTACTTATAAAAACTTTTAAAAAGTAAAAGGGTATTTAAAATTTAAGAAAATACCCTTTTACTTTTTATTTATTAAATTCTTTCAAAGTTTACAGCTTCATATCCATATTCATCTAATGCACTTTTTATTATATTTTCACCAATTTCTTTATTGCATTCTATTATAGCACTTTTACCTTCTAAATTGACTTCTACTGAAGTTACTCCTTCTAATTCGCTTAAACATTCATTTACATGTTTAACACAGTGCATACAACTCATTCCATTTATTTTGATTTTCATTTTCATAATTTTTTCTCCTTTAATTATAATTTATATAAAGTTTTATAGTTTTAAACTTTAATTTACTCCTTGAAATTTTTAAGTCTTAATGCATTTAAAAGCACTGAAACTGAACTAAAACTCATAGCTAAAGCTGCAATCATAGGATTCAAAAGTGGACCTTTAAAAATATGAAGTACACCCATAGCTATTGGTAATCCTAATGTATTGTACCCAAATGCCCAAAATAAATTTTCTTTAATATTTTTTATTGTTTTATCACTTAATTTAATAGCTAGAGGAACATCTATAAGATCACTTTTCATTAAAACTACATCTGCTGATTCAATTGCTACATCTGTTCCTGATCCAATTGCTATTCCTATATCAGCCTTAGCAAGTGCTGGGGCATCATTTATTCCATCTCCAACCATAGCAGTTTTCTTTCCCTTATTTTGAAATTCTTCAATAACTGAAGCTTTTTCATTAGGAAGAACATCTGAAACTACAACATCTATACCAACTTCTTTAGCTATTGCACTAGCCGTTATTTTATTATCCCCTGTAAGCATTGCTACTTCTATACCCATAGAATGTAACTTTTCTATAGCTTCTTTACTACTTTTTTTAACAGTATCTGCAACAGCTATAATTCCTTTTAATTCACTATTTATTGCAATAAACATAGGCGTTTTACCTTGCTGTGCTAACCTTTTATAATCATCATTAAAATCCTCTATATCTATATTATTTGAAATCATAAGTTTATCATTACCAAGTAAAACATTATTATTTTCTATTTCACAATCAATCCCTTTGCCTTGTATAGCTTTGAACTTATCAATAGTCTTAAATTCTAACTTTTCCTCTTTAGCCTTTAAAACTATAGCTTCTCCTAATGGATGTTCTGATCCCTTTTCCGCTGATGCTGCAATTGATAATAAGTTCTCATCACTAATGTTTTTACTGATTATGTCTGTAACTTTAGGCTTACCTTCAGTTATTGTTCCTGTTTTATCAAAAACTACAGTTTCTATTTTATGAGTTTCTTCTAATGCAGTTCCATTCTTAAAGAGAACTCCCATTTCAGCTCCCTTTCCTGTACCAACCATAATAGCTGTTGGAGTAGCTAATCCTAAAGCACATGGACAAGCTATTACAAGAACGGAAGTAAATATAGTAAGTGCAAATACAAAATCCTTTTCATATATATACCAACCTATAGAAGATATTAATGCAAGTATTATTACAGTAGGTACAAAATATCCAGAAACTACATCTGCAAGCCTTGCTATCGGTGCCTTCGACCCTTGTGCCTCTTCTACTAACTTAATTATTTGAGCAAGAGCTGTATCACTACCAACCTTAGTTGCTTTATATTTAATATGACCATTTTTATTTATGCTAGCGCCAATAACATTACTTCCTTTAGCTTTTTCAACTGGTATGCTTTCTCCAGTTAACATACTTTCATCTATAGAAGTTGTTCCATAAACGACAATTCCATCTACAGGAAGTTTTTCACCTGGTTTTACAACTACTATATCAGAAACTTCAACATCATCTATTGGAATTACAATTTCTTTTCCATCCCTCTCAATTGTTGCTGTTTTAGGTGTAAGTCCCATAAGTTTTTTTATAGCTTCTGATGTTTTTCCTTTTGTTTTTGATTCTAAATATTTTCCAAGAGTAATTAAAGTTAATATTGTTGCTGCTGATTCGAAATATAATTTTTCATGAACAGCATGTACGTTTCCATTATAAATTTCAATCATTGCATATATACTATACAAATAAGATGCTAAAGAGCCAATTGATATAAGTGAATCCATATTAGGATTCCCTTTAATTAATGACTTAAATCCAACTATAAAAAACTTATTCCCTATAATTATTACTAATGTTGTTAATATAAATTGTATTAAAGCAAAATTAAAGGGATTTCCCATAGGATTTATTATGCTAGGTAACTTCAATCCAAACATAGACCCCATTGATATTATAAGTAACGGTATTGTTATTACTGCAGATGCTACTAACCTATTAAAAAGATTCTTACTGTCTTTTTCTTTTCTTTCTTTGTCTTTGTCTTTGTCTATAGAATCATTTTCTGCACTTATTACTAAATATCCAGCTTTTTTTATAGATTCTTTTATTTTAGATATATGAACTTTATCTTTTTCAAATTCTACTGTCAATCTTTCATTTGCTAAATTCACATTAGCATCAACTACCCCATCTAATCTTTTTACTGTTCTTTCAACAGCTTTGGAACAAGCAGCACAGGTCATACCTCCAATTTTTACTGTTTTAATTACAGTATCTAACTTTGCCTTATAACCACCTTTTTCTATAGCATCTATTATAGTTTCTAACATAACTTTTTCTTTATCAAAAGTTATGTTTAATTTTTCTGTTGCCAAATTTACATTTGAACTTTCAACGCCGTCAAGTTTTCTTGTTATTCTCTCAACTGCTTTTGAGCAAGCTGCACAGGTCATTCCCTCTATCTTAATGTTTTTATTATCCATAACCCTCTCCCTTCGCAATATAGCGTTTTAAAATTAAACTTTAGCTTTAGTAAACTATTTATATCTTTTTATAATCTAAATATTAATGCTTTGTATTGCAACTATTTAGCTAACTTTTCAATAATCATCATAACTTCTTCTAATTTTGTATCTAAGTCACCTTCACAACAAGAATTTTTCACACAATGAGTAAGATGTTGCTTTATTATCTCTGAATTAGCTTTCTTTAATAAAGACTGAGATGCGATTATTTGATTAGATATATCAATACAATATCTTTCATCTTCAATCATTCTTATAATTCCTTCTATTTGCCCTTTAGCAATTTTTAAATACTTTACAGCATTTTTCTTTTCTTGATTCATAAAACTACTCCTTTCCACCCCACCCCGGGGGGGTATGAATTTAATATAATACTTTTATTTTATTTTGTCAATACTATAGGGTTCCAAGTTCAGAATTAAAATTATACTAGGTAATTTTTAGCATAAGCTAACGAAAAAAGTTTATTTTTATTTGAATTTAATTCGTCAAAAATAAGTTTAGT
>NZ_LFRG01000119.1:0-960 GCF_001573875.1 Clostridium sp. ATCC 25772 | reverse complement strand
CATTATATCTTCTATTTGTCCTATTTCTGAATATTTCAAAGAAGTAACTTCTTCTAATACATTCACCATATTCTCAGAAATAAATTTAACATCTTCTTTTTGTAAAGCATCTATAAGTTTTTTATTTTGAGGTCTTCTTTTAACTTTGTCCATATTCAAAGATTGGTAAACTTCCTTTGTTGATACAAATATATTAGGTTTACATACCAAAATATTTAAATCTTCAGGTAAACCTTTTATATTAGTTAATTCTTCCCCTATACCTTCTGCTAATGCACTTCCTCCAGTTATACAAAACGGAACATCCGCTCCTAACTTCAACCCAATATCCTTTAATTCATTCTCACTTAACCCCAAGTTCCATAATTTATTTAAACCTACTAAAACTGCAGCTGCATTAGAGCTTCCTCCTGCCATTCCTGCTGCTACAGGTATATTTTTTTCTATAGAAATTTCTATTCCCTTTTCTATATTAAACTGATTTTTTAATAAATTTACAGCTTTATACATAATATTATCCTCATTTAAAGGTATATCTAAACTATTACTTTTTATTAATATTGAGTTTTCTTCTATTTCAGTTATTTTTAACTTATCATATAGATCTATTGTTTGCATTATCATCTCTACAAGGTGATAACCATCTTCTCTTTTTCCAAGCACATCTATTGATAAATTAACCTTAGCTCTGCTCTTTAAATCTATAGAGTTCATGCTTTCCTCCTTATTGTGCTATAACGACCATAAATATTTATAGTATACATTATACTACAAAAAATAAAATAATAGGGAACTATAATTCCCTATTATCTTATTTCGTACATAATTTTATACTTCTACTGGAGTTTTTTTCTCAATTATTAAACATTGACCTACATCTAATTGATCATCTGTTTTTATTTCATTTATCTCAGCTATATCATCTATTGTTGTATTATATTTCTTCGCTATATTCCATAA
>NZ_LFRG01000118.1:0-981 GCF_001573875.1 Clostridium sp. ATCC 25772 | reverse complement strand
ACTTTATATTCAATATTAAATGATTTTAAATTTATGGATAAAAATATAGTAACAATAGAAGATCCAGTTGAGTACAAGATAGAAGGTATAAATCAGACTCAGGTAAATACAAAAATAGGATTAACTTTTTCAAAAGGATTAAGGTCGATATTAAGACAAGATCCAGATGTAATAATGGTAGGAGAGATAAGAGATAAAGAAACTGCTCAAATAGCTATTAGAGCTGCTTCTACAGGTCACTTAGTAATAAGTACAATGCATACTAATAATGCGATTGAGTCAGTAAATAGATTTAATTGCATCAACATTAAACGGTATAATATCTCAAAAATTAATCAGGCGTGTATGTAAAAATTGCAGTTATGGAGAAACTATAGAAACAAATATATCTAAATATCTAAAATTACATAAGGATATAAAAGTTAAAAAGGCTAAGGGGTGTAGAGCTTGCAATGGTACTGGATATAAAGGAAGAGTAGCATTGTATGAAATAGTAGAAGTGGATAAAGATATTAGAAGAGCGATAATGAGTCAAGAGAACATAGAAGATATTTATAATACTGCTAGATTAAATAATATGATTACATTTTTAGATAGTTGCTCATATTTAATTAATGAAAACATAACAACAATAGAAGAAATTATAAGTGCTAGAGTCATATTAAATAGAGGTGAAGCAAATGTCTCTATATGAGTGTATAGTATATGATAAGCATGGAAACAGATCAAGGAAAAAATTAAGTTTTGATTCAGAAAAAGAATTAAAAGTATATGCAATAGAAAAAAATTTGAAAATAGCAAATATAAAATTGATAAAAAATAAAAATAACAAAAATTTAAGAGACAAAGACCTATCTGTTTTATGTAATCAATTAGGGATGTTGATTTCATCTGGATGTGAAATTACACATTCTCTAAATACAATTCAATTAAATTGCAGTAAAAAATTAAAACCAATTCTAAAAAGTATAAATTATAATC
>NZ_LFRG01000116.1:0-1127 GCF_001573875.1 Clostridium sp. ATCC 25772 | reverse complement strand
CTCTAGACCTTTTGATACTTTGCAAGTAAGATTTTAGTATCAAAAACAAAGGGGTGTTAAATATGAACCAATTAGCTATAGGTAAATTTATTGCACAAAAGAGAAAAGAACACAATATGACATAGGAGCAACTTGGAGAAAAAATAGGCGTATCAAATAAGTCTGTTTCAAAATGGGAAACAGGAAAATGTATGCCTGATTACAGTGTGGTGCAAGAACTATGCAAAGAGCTTGAAATAACAGTTACAGAACTAATGGACGGAGAAGAAATTGAGGAAAATAGTGTACGCATATACGATGAGAAACAGATTATGGACCTGTTAAAAAGGACGCAGGATTTAGAGCAACAAAAAAATACTATGTATGGGATTTTACTAATTGTAATGGGGATTGCTTTCTTGGCTGTTTCTCATAGTATTGGTGGTTCTGATGTAAAAGATTTTTTTGCTGGATTACTTTTGGGGTTATCTGTGGGAGAAATGCTGGTTGGTGTTTATTGTCTAGGAAGAAGTTTAAGTAAAAGATAAATTCCTATTTGTTAATGAACTTAAAAAGATAAAATAGTATATAAAAGTATCGCAGTATTCAGAAATGAATTTGCGGTGTTTTTGTTGTCTTTAAAAAATAAAATGAAGTAAAAATAGAATATATTTTTGAGAATTGAACAATATTTTATTTACAAAATATGTTATACTTTTTAAAAAGACAAATAGCAATTCGAAAGAGGGGATAAAAAATGAAAAGAGAATTAGGAATTGCACGGTGTGGGCTTGCTTGTTGTTTGTGTTCAGAAAATTCAAAATGCTCTGGCTGCAGTTCGGGGAAATGTCCAGATAAAGAATGGTGTGAAAATCGTAAGTGCTCTATAGAAAAAGGGTTAGAGGCTTGTTATTTATGTAAAGAAAAATGTCATAAGGGATTATTAAATAAGATAAAACCATATGGATTCACTATATTTATACAAAGATATGGAGTAGAGGAACTTCTTGATTGCTTAGAACGAAACGAAAAGAATGGTATTGTATATCATAGGCAAGGGATAAATGGAGATTATGATGATTTTGATGATGCAGATAAATTAATAGCATTCATTAAATCAGGTAAGAGATAAATTTAATACAGGAAAA
>NZ_LFRG01000115.1:0-1359 GCF_001573875.1 Clostridium sp. ATCC 25772 | reverse complement strand
CTCATAGGCCCCCGTGGAAAAGTAGACTCATAATTCGAATGGAACTATACTAGGATTAATGAATGGAGGGGTGCATTATGAGTGGAAATTTTATTAGAAAATATACTGAAGAAGAAAGAGTGAAAATTGTAGAAGAGGCTTTAGTATGTGGAAGCAATTCTTTAGTAGCAGCGAAGTATAATATACACAGTGGATTGGTATCTAATTGGAAATGTAATTATAGAAGATATAAGCAAACTTTGAAACCTAAGAATGCTACTCAACCTAAAGATGAAGAAATAATTGTAGATTATAAAAAAGAGTATAAGAAAACAAAAGAAAAATGCAAAGATCTTGAATTAGAAGTTGCCATTCTTCACGATTTATTAAAAAAAAAGAAATAAATGAAGAACATGATTTGTATTCTTATGCATCCGAATGGATTTCTATAGGTGCACCTATTAAAGCTGTATTAAGGATATTAGGTTTAAAAAAATCTACTTATTATAAACAGCAGTTATTAATTAAAAGTGGAAATAGACCTTTAAATCAATCCGAAGGAAACATTCCAGGATATAGTCTAAATATAAATGGTGAAAAAGTTTTTGATTTAGAGATTCAAAAATATATAGTGAAAATAAAAAAAGATGAAGTAGGACAGTTTTATGGTTATAAAAAGGTTAGGGCAGTTTTGAAAAATAAATATAAACTAAAAATTAATAAGAAAAAAGTTTATAGATTGATGAAGAGGATGAACCTATTAGAGGTTAAAAGAAAGGGTGTTAAGAGATATTCTAAAATATGTAAGAATCATGTGATTACAGATTCAAATCAACTTTGGGAAATGGACATGAAATATGTTTATATAGCAGAAACAAGGGAGATAGCATATTTAACATCTATTATAGATGTGTTTGATAGAAGCATATTAGCATATGATTTGTCACTTTCTCCAAATGCAGAGCAAGCTAAAATTGTAGTAATAAAGGCACTTTATAATAGAGGAATTAAGGGTAAAACATCTGAATTAATAATTAGAACAGACAATGGATCACAATTTATAGCTAGTAAATTTGAGAAGTTGTGTATTCAAGAGAATGTTACACATGAAAGGATACCTGTGCATAGCCCTAATTATAATGCTCATATAGAGTCATATCATAGATACTTACAAGAAGAATGTCTTGCCGGTAGGCTGTTTAAAGATTTAGAAGAAGCAATTAATACTATCGAAAATTATGTAAGTAACTATAACTTTAAAAGAATACATTCTTCAATTGATTATAGGACTCCAAATGAGTTTTATAATTTAACAAATAGTAATTTTAAGAATAAGCTAGTAATTAGCATTTAGAGTCCACTTTGAGGGGGCCAATCCGA
>NZ_LFRG01000114.1:0-1222 GCF_001573875.1 Clostridium sp. ATCC 25772 | reverse complement strand
ACATAGCATATTCACAACCTCCTTATTTATTATAATACTATTATATCATATTATTTACTATTTTATACTATTATTTTAAAACTTTTATATATTTTTTATATTTAAACTGTCAAAGCATTGCAATCACCTTGAAGTAAAGTTTCTTTACACTGATAAAAGTTAATGTTTTATCCACAATATCAACAGTTTTTAACACCCACAACGTCATATGATAATACGGGGTAACATCATATGATAATACCCATAACATCATTTGATAAGACGGGGTAACATCATATGATAAGAACAAAGATTATTCTATTAAATCATTATTCTATTAAACATTCTATATATATACATCACTAGACATTGAATAAAAAATATTAATATAGTAAAAAATATTGACATTGTAAACAAAGTATCATATACTATAATTAAGAAAAGTTAAGGAGGGTTTTAATGAACTACCTAAAGGTTATAACCGATAAAGAATTGTCACAATCAGAAAAAATATTAATGATATACTTCTTACATCATTATAAGAGTAGTGGTATATCAACTTCTTATAAACGCATAAGTGAAGAACTTAATATAACAAAACCTACATTGATAAAAGCTATAAAAGGTTTAGAAGATAAAGGTATCATAAGAAAAGAAAATAATACTAATATACTTGGTGGAGTTGGAGTAAACACATATAAAGTGATTACAAATAAATATTTATAGTATAGGAGGATAAAATGAGATATAACATACTAGGCTTTGACCAATTAAAAGCATTTGAGTTGGGGTTAAACTTGGATGAACTTATGATTTTAAGACATTTGCATGATTTTACATCAAGTGGAAGAATGGATACAACTATTCACGATGGTAAAATGTATTACTGGGTTAAGTATGATAAATTTGTAGAAGATTTGCCAATACTTGGAATGAAGAAAACTAGAGTAATGGAAATATTTAATAACAACTTATCTGAAAAACCTATAGATTGGGAATCAAGATATAATTCAATGAGTGAAAGCAGCAAGAAAAGAGCTAAATCATTCAAGCATATAGGGGTATTGAAAAGCTTTACAAAAAAAGATAAGTATGGAACATATTCATATTTTACATTTACTGAAAAGTTTTACAATTTAATACCCGATATAACTGATAATGACGGTGATATAAACAAAAAAGCCGCTCCTACATTAATAGAAACGACTAATAAAAACAATAAACCTAATAATAGTATAAACCA
>NZ_LFRG01000113.1:0-1244 GCF_001573875.1 Clostridium sp. ATCC 25772 | reverse complement strand
TACCTCATAGTTTTTTTGATATTATTATATCTAAAATTTAAATCTTTTGCACTAATTAGTTTTCAGACACACCCTAAAAGAATCATCTAAAAAGTATTTAATATTACTTGTTTAGATGATTCTTTTGTATTAAAAAAATAATTTACACATTGAAAATGATTAATATATATATGAAGTTGTTAGATATATAGGGAGCCCCCTACAATTTAAATTTATTTAATAGTTTTAAAATGTTTTCATAAAAATATAGCATTAAATCTCAAGTGATTCGTAGCATATATAACTATATAAGATAAGGCTCAATATTGAATAGTTTAAAGTTAACAGCATAAAATATAAGTAAATAAAAAAATACATAAAAAATTCAAATAAAATTCAAATAAAATTAAAAAAATATTATAAGGAGATTATATCCAATGAAGAAAAGATTTGATATAGTATTAATAAGTCTAATAGTATTTCTAAGTACAACATTTATATTATTTTACATAGGAAAAGGAGCAAAAGATGTTATGACAGATGTTAGCCAGACGACAGATTTAATGGTAAATGTTAATACACCAGAAAAAGCCCTAAAAATACTTAAAGAAGGAAATGAAAGATTTGTTAATGATATATCTAATTTAAATAACGTACATAAAAAGCGAAGAGATGAATTGAAAAATGGACAACACCCATATGCAGTAATATTAACCTGTTCTGATTCTAGAATAAGCCCATCGTTGATTTTTAATGTAGGACTTGGAGAAATTTTTGAGGTAAGATTGGCAGGTAATGTAGTGAATGAAGATGCCTTAGCATCTATTGAGTATGCAGTAAAGTATCTTGAAACACCGCTTATTATTGTAATGGGGCATGAGGATTGTGGAGCTGTTATATCAGCTTATGATATGTTAAATAATAGAACTGTATATTCTCATAATTTAACAGGACTTTTGAAAAAGATAGAACCTAGTATAAAGAATAGTAATTCTATCGAAGAAGCTATTAAGTTAAATATAGAAAATTCAGCTTCAATAGTAAAAAAAGATTCTATAATTAGTGAAAAGTTAACTAATGGTAGTGTGAAAATAGTTAAGGGTTATTACTCTTTAGATGGAAAAGTGAATTTTTTTGAATAAAATATAGGAAAAGGTGTCTAAAAACATATGGTTTAGACACCTTTTATTATGTG
This sequence comes from Clostridium sp. ATCC 25772, assembly GCF_001573875.1. NCBI lineage: Bacteria > Bacillati > Bacillota > Clostridia > Eubacteriales > Clostridiaceae > Clostridium > Clostridium sp. ATCC 25772. Next base: position 70 of record NZ_LFRG01000113.1, on the reverse strand, counting down.
CGCCCAGCATGGGCGTAATCTTAAGGGTGAAAGTCCCTAACACGACCTAGTAGTGGTAAGTGTATAGCCT
>NZ_LFRG01000112.1:0-1291 GCF_001573875.1 Clostridium sp. ATCC 25772 | reverse complement strand
TAAGCATACCCAAAAATAAGTGTATGCGCTATTATTGGGGAAAATTTAAGCACCAGAAAAGCTGGTGCTAATAATTATTTTTTTTTAGGACATAATCAAAAACGGTTGACATATATTTTTTATATTTTTATTACCTAAATTTAAAATAAAGTAAAAAGTCAATATATATTACTCTCATTTAAAGCCGCTATAATAGCTTTTGATATTGTTTTAGCCATAATATAAACCTGATTCAAGCTTAAATTATTTAAAAGGTCATAAACGACCTCTTCTTCTGTACCAACTATACCAGTTATAGATAAATCACCTACTTCTGGAAGACTCTTTTTAAACCCTAACCCTGGAAAAATAGAATCATTCTTAACCATTATTTTATTTATTTCATCTAAATTACCAACTGAGGCATCAATTGCTATTACATAAGGATTTTTATGATTTTTTTCTATTATTTTTAAAGTCTTTTTTAAGTTTTTTGCATGAACAGGATTTTTAAGTGTTCCATAAATTTCACATGGACATTTCATCTCAATTAAAAATTCTCCAGTTAATGGACCTAAGCAATCTCCTAATATTTTATCTGTTCCTATAGCTAAAATTATTATTTCTCTGTCTTCTATATCTTTAATGCAATTTAATATGTCAAGTTTTATACTATCATAAAAAACTACCTCTTTCATTATTCCTCCTTCATTTATAAAAATTCTAGGTTATTATAATTTATATACAACGCCCTTATTTTAAATGAAAATTCATAATTAGTTTTTTTAAAATTTAAATCTCTAATCCTTTATTATTTCCCAATACAATTTTAATTTGTATTCTATTAAAACATATTAATAATCTATTTTAATTATACTATGATTACTTTAACATAAATATATAAAATACAAATTTTACTAATTATTAATTTTATTTATTGTCTGTCACTATATATACTAACTAACTTATTTAATATTTATTAAATGTCACTTTTTATAATAATTATCAGTTTAATATTTAATTACCGTCACTAAAATATTTAATTACTGTCACTAAAAATACGACTTAAATACATTAATTTTTAGTATGTAGTCAATTGAATTTACCAAAATTAATTTTTTTAAATAGTTTATGATAGCTTGTACAATTTTAAAGCTACTATAATATCAACTCTTTAATTTTTTCAAAAAAATCACTAAATTATTGAGGCTTCTTTTGCTATAAACTTTTTAAATATGTTTTTATATTTACTATTATGTCGGAGAAGCTCTATTCCATAATTAGTTAATGTGCATACGCTACTTGAAGTTAT
>NZ_LFRG01000111.1:0-1319 GCF_001573875.1 Clostridium sp. ATCC 25772 | reverse complement strand
TAGAATTATCATTTTTACTGTTGTTACTAGAAAAAGTTATAATTTTCCAAATAACTCCTATTGTTCCAACAGTGCCATACCATGCTCCTTTTACAGTGTCTGCTAACACTCCACTACCACCAATAGCAGCGGCACCAAAACCGCCTCCACCACCATATTCATTTGACATACAACGTGCAAAACCTGACTGATCTTTAAAACCTACTGGGGTATTAGCACAATAAGCAAACATATTCTGGATAACATTCCTTGTCCTGTAGATACTAACCCATCCACATTCAAGAATCTTCCCCACTCAGGATTATAATATCTTGATTGTAAATAGTAATATCCAGTCTCCGTATCATATCTGTATCCTCTATATCTATAAGGATTCTTTTCTCCTAATGACTTTAAGTGACACTCCAAATTTTAATTTGGTTAGTGGAACTTACTCATTTGAATGAATATGAAAAGGAGTTTCCTTTTTAATTCACAGATATTAACTTACCCCAGGTGTCGTAGGTATAAGAAACTACTTGAGTTCCATTAGAATCTAATATTCCTATAATATCACTTTGTGCATTCCTAACATAGAAGTATTCTGCACCATTTAAAGTGAAGCCTACTAAACCACTATCTCCATAATTGTAAACTAATTTATCTGATGGCTAGTATCCCTAATCTTCACTAAGGCCTACTACGTCCCTAGATAACGATTTCTAACCTTCGAAGAAGCTAAGAACTCTGTTAATCCGATGACTACCAGCTCTAATACTCCCATCTTCTTCAAAGTGGGAGTAAAGAGCGGCTACGTCCCTAGATAACGATTTCCCCTAAAGGACAACGACTTCTAAGTATCAAAAATACTGATACTTAGAAGTCTGTTAGTAAGCTTCAGTGGGAGTAAAAACTCCCTCTGAAGCAAAGAACTCTGTTTATATCACAGCTATTTGTAATATTTATACCTTAATTTAATAAATTTATACTATATAAACTTATTAAATTAGGAGGGGTATTATGGAAGACAGAGTTATAAGTGTTAAAGGGAAAGGAAAAGCATCAGTACCACCAGATACAATAGAAATAAATATGATATTAACTACAGTAAAACCTACCTATGAAGAAGCTCTGAATGCGGCTAGTAGGGACTTGGATGAATTAAGATCATGCTTAAGAAGTGCAGGCTTTGATAAAAAAGATATAAAAACTACTAATTTCAGAGTGGACACTAAATATGAAAATATTGCTGATCCCAATGGAAATTATAGGAGAGTTTTTGTAGGATATGAGGTTACTAATAGCTTAAGAATTGAATTTGAAAATAATACTATGAGATT
>NZ_LFRG01000110.1:0-1678 GCF_001573875.1 Clostridium sp. ATCC 25772 | reverse complement strand
TCATCTTTAAAATCTTTTATTCGGTTTACTATATCTTAACTATAAAATATTTAAAAATAGGCGCACTTTAATAAGTCTCTTAAATGTAAAATTTTAACATTATGTTTAAGAGACTTTATTTAAATTAAATAAATGATGTCCTATTCGGTCTGCCTGTATTCTATTGTGTAGCTTGTTTATATTGTGTGCTAGAGCAAGTAGTATACTTTCAGATAATACATTTTTCTTTCCGCGGCACATAAATCTTCTAAAGTTCATATCTTCCTTTATTTGCGCAAAAGAACCCTCAACTTGTATACTTCTATTAACTCTAAGTAGACAACCTTCCTCAGAAGTGATTCGATTCAAACCAGCTTTTCTTTGACGATTAAACTTTTTTGAGATTTCAAATTTTTTTGTTCTTTTTTCCGGAGATATTTTACAGTTATTCCCTTTAATGCAACTATTTTTATATGTACAGTTACTACAATCTTCACAGCTATAAACTGTTTTTTCACTTGCATAACCTGTTTTAGATTTTCTAATTTTTATAGACTCTACTTTTAATTTCTTATTATTTTTGCATATGTAAAAATCTTCGATTTCATTATAGCTCATATTTTCGTGCTTACTTATATCATTATTATATTTTCTTGTTTTTGATATTTCATAATTAGCTGGTTTTATAAAAGCTATTTGGTTATTCTTTTCGATAAATGAATAATTTTCTTCACTTTCATACCCAGCATCTGCAACTATTTTTAAATATTTAAATTTTAAATTTTTTTCCATACTTTTAAGAAATGGTATAAGTGTAATTGTATCTGTTGGGTGTGGGCCAACCATAAGCCATGTAATATATTCTGAATCCACACCATGTTGTACATTATAAGCAGGTTTGAGTTGACCATTTTTCATAGCATCATCTTTCATTCTCATAAATGTAGCATCAATATCAGTTTTAGAATAACTATTACGATTACCACAAATATATACTTTTTTAGTATATTCTTTGAACTTTCCAAGATATTCTTCAAGTTTTTCTATGGATTTTTGTAATGCACTTTTCTTTTTTCCACATCCGTGAACGAATTCTATTCCCTCAGATTTTTTCAGCGCATAAAGTCTTTTTCTAAGATTTTTTACATGCTTCATTTTTATTATATTTTTATAAACTAGCTTAATATCATAAAATCCTTCACACTCTTTAACAAGGTTGGCTATTTTATCTAATAATTTTGTCATATTTTTTGTAACTGCTTTTTTCCATACAAAAGTATATTTATTTGCATAGGCTTCTATCTTAGTTCCGTCAATGAAGACGGCTTCGCCAGATATTTCTCCTAGTTCATAAAGAAAATTAGTTGTTTTAGCTAAAATTTTTTCAGAACAATTAGCAAAATGAAGACTTCGAAATCTTGCAAATGTTGCATGGTCTGGAGCGGATGCTCCCTCAAGTAAAAACATAAAATTAATATCCCTACGACATGCTTTTTCAATGTCTCGAGATGAGTAAATTCTATTCATATAAGCATAAAGCATAATTTTCAGCATTTTTCTTGGCGATACTTGATTTTCCTTTACTTTGGAATAAGTCAAATATAAATCTGTTAAATCCATCTCCTCCACAAATTGACTTAGTAGTCGCACTGAATCATCTACTGGTATTATGCAATCAATATTTATTGGAAGTTTTAGT
>NZ_LFRG01000011.1:0-70949 GCF_001573875.1 Clostridium sp. ATCC 25772 | reverse complement strand
ATACAAAATGTAGTGTTGAATTCTAAGCGATTCAGAGCATGTCTCACTATTTTGGGTATCCAAGTTTTGGAATGGATAATTTTAAAAGTCAACTTGGAACCCTATAAAAAAGAAGTAAAGTAATTATATTTATGTTGAAATATTAAATATGATAAAAATAAAATAATAACTTCATAAAATTAACAAGGAATCTTTAAAATGATCATAAAAGATTCCTTGTTATTAAAAATTATTAAATTAAAATTCAAATAATAAAAAACTTGTTTACCATAACTCTTCCCAACTAAAAGAGCAATCAATTTGAGTAAGCAAACCAGAGGTAGCTCTAAGACTTAAGGTTTCACCGGGAGCAAGGAAGATATTTAATGAAGTTAAATTTAATTGGGCACCTGAATTTATCGGAACTTCAAAGGAGAATATTTGAAGTCCACCAGTAACAGAAGTTTGAGTTGTAGAATATTGAATAACACTAGTATTAGCATTGATTGAAGTATATGTCAATGGAAGTCCAAAAGTACCATTTCTAATTAAATCAAATCTTACAGTACCAGAGCCATCAATACTAGTAGAAACAAAATCTAAACGTATACGAGTTCTATTAGTTTTGCCGACAAAAGTAGAAGTGTTTAATAAAGTTAGTATATTTAGTTGTGTTGGTAGCAGTGAACCGGTGGAATTAGAAATAGAATTTCTAGTGATTACTGCTTGGGAATAACCATCACCTTCGCAAAATGCCATTGCAGATGGTGTTTTTAATACTATATTAGACGTATTACCACTATTAACAACTTTAGCTGTTAAAGGGAAACTAGGGTTATAAACAGACGGCACTATAGCTGTGTTAGGGTACTGAATTCTATGGACTAATATAGGTTGACCAGTTGTAGTGGAAGTAACATAGTAATTTATTACGCCAAATCCAAGCCATTGAAATTGAATTGTATATACATTACCCTTTGTGGGATCAAGTGTCATACCAGAAGGACCAGTACCATCCATTGTGTCCACATTCCAATTACTTTTAGAAATCCAATTTGATGTACCATTTTGTATACGAAGGATTGAAAAGTTAGTACCATTGTATCCAAAATAAAAGCCATCTGTATCATCGCCTAAACCTATAATTTGTTGACTATTATTAGCACCAGCTGTAAATGCTGCAGTAAAGCGTGCTAAAGCCCCTAATCCAGGAGAATATCGTAATACTTTTCTAGTTGCTATTCTTGCAGAACCATTATTGGCAGTACTTGTACTTAATATTGCCATAGAGTCTCCTTGAGTTGCAGTTCCGCCATTAGCTGTAGTAGTTATTATATAATCAGAATTAATGTTGTAATTAAAAGTCCAACCAGCCATAGGTGTCAAAATTATTGTTCTTAAGTCATTAAATGCTGTCAAAGGTACACTATAAGGGTTATTAGTTCCATCGGTATTTGATAATTGAGTAAGTAAATTACCATTTGAGTCAGTTTGAACAGCTATCGGTTGATTTAAGTTACTTCCATAGATTTGTGTTTTTAATGCTTGTGGAACATCGGAAAAGACCAGTGAATTTGCCATATATATCAACTCCGTATTTATACTATATAATTTAATATTATTATCTCGTTATTTTATATTATATTGATATAGAATATAGAGTGTTACATAATTAAGATTTTAGAAAATGTAGAGTAAATATAGGGAAACAAGCTCCAATTTAAATTTATTCAATAACTTTAAAATATTTTTATACAAGATGCAGTGTTGAATTCTAAGTGATTCGGAGCATGTCTCACTATTTTAGGTATCCAAGTTTTGGAATAGATAACTTTAAGAGTCAACTTGGAACCCTATAACAAAACTAAAGTATAAAATATGTTAATTTAATTTTAAACTTTAATTTAGAAAATTGAATTATATTTTTATTATAAAGCGGGTTACAACCAATATATGTCCTTAAAAAATATAGTGCTATATTTGAAAATATGTTACAATATGGATAATAAATACTCCATTAAATTCTATTTATATATTATATAAAATTTATATATATGAGGTGGTGCAGAATAAAAATGAAAACTCAAAATAAAAAAACTTATATATTAGTATTTATTTTAGTAGCAATAGATCAAATTATTAAAATAGTAATCAACAACAAGTTTTTTGATAAAAAATTCCCTATATTACCGCCCTTATTATATTTTAAACCTATGTTCAATAGGGACTATTCATGGTTTAATTCTATGTTACAATTAGGCGTTGGTAAATATATACACATTTTAATAGTAGTAATTATGAGTATATTAATATATCTGCTTTATCAATATTTAAATAAACAATTTGGAAATAACAAAATTATTAATATTATGTATGCATTTATATTTTCTGGTGCTATATGTTCATTAATTGACAAGGTTTTTTGGAATGGGAGTTTAGATTACATATCATTAAATGTTTTTTTTACCTTCGATTTAAAAGATGTATATATTAATGTTTTTATAGGATTAGTAATTTTATCATTAATTTTAAAAAATAAGGTTTTAAGCCAAATTGATGATGATATAGTAAAAGATTTTACTAAATATGTTTTAAGAAAATTATAAGCAGAAGTTTCATAATTTTTATTTAATGTAGTAAGAGAAAATTGGGTGAATTATATATGGAGCATAAAATTATAAAATCAGAACGTGGTATAACACATTATTGGATAAATAGAAATTTGGATAAAAATGCAAGGTGTATTGTTTTTACACATGGATTAACTGCAAATCATATGATGTTTGAAAAACAAGTTGAATATTTTTCAAAGGAATATACTATTATTACATGGGATGTTCCATTACATGGAGAATCTCGTCCTTATATCAACTTTTCTTATGAAAACACTGCAATAGAGTTAAAATCTATACTTGATGCAGAAAATATTAAGAAGGTTATATTAGTTGGAATGTCAATGGGTGGATATCCAAGTCAGGAATTTGCAATACAATATTCCGATAGAGTAAGTGCATTTATTGCATTGGATACAACACCATTTGGATTATCTTACTATTCCGTATTAGACAGATGGTGGCTAAAACAGGTTAAATTAATGGCAAAATGTATTCCTGATAAAATGTTACGTAGTAGTATGGCAAAAGCGGTTTCAAAAACAAGATATGCATATGATATGATGCTAAAAATGTTAAATCCGATGAGTAAAACTGATATTGTTGAGCAGATGGGGATAGCCTATGGAAGAGTTTTTGATAGAAAAGAGTCTGTACATTTTAATTTTCCTGTTCTTATTTTATTAGGTGAATATGATAAAACGGGAAAAGTGAAGCAATATTGCGAAGCATGGTCAAAAAAAGATGAGTATCCATTGCATATAATCAAAGGAGCATCACATTTTTCTAATGCAGACAACTATGATGATGTCAACAAAGAGATAAGTAATTTCATATGTGGGTTATGAGAATAATTTATATTGTTTTTTAACTTAACATATAAAAATTTGTGTGAATGTAACATTATTTTGAAATGGATTTTTTATATTGTTGTTTCGTGATATGAGTAATTTGTGAAAAGAAAACAATCCATATAATAAATAGGGGGTAGTATGGAAGAGTAAGATTTAACATTTAAAACTAGTGAAGGAATATTCAATTACAGGGTTGGCGCAATTATATAGGGAAACAAGCTCCAATTTAAATTTATTCAATAACTTTAAAATATTTTCATACAAAATGTAGTGTTGAATTCTAATCGATTCAGAGCATGTCTCACTATTTTGGGTATCCAAGTTTTGGAATGGATAATTTTAAGAGTCAACTTGGAACCTTATAATAAGAGATAAAAAAATACTTATGGTTAAAAATGATAATGCGCCTTATTATTATTCAGTTGGTGGAAGAGTAAAATTAAATGAAACATCTGAAGAAGGTGTTGTTCGTGAGACATTTGAGGAAACTGGTATTAAATTTGAAATTGATAGGCTGGTCTTTGTTCATGAACACTTTTTTCATGAAGAAATGACTAAGGAACGTTATCATGAAATTGCCTTTTTCTATTTGATGAAAGAAAACACTAATATGGATTTTGTTTGTAAAAGCTATGGAGGACAAGGTGAAAAAGAACATTTGTATTGGCTTCCAATTGAAGATTTAGAGCAATATCACCTGTTTCCTGAGTTTTTTAAAATAAAATTATTAAGGAATATGACCAGTATTGAACATATTGTTTCAAAGGAATAACATTGCATGTTACAAGAATAAACTTAAAATATTTGTTACAAACACCTCATTATTCACAAATTGAATTTTGGGGTGTTTTTGCGTTGTAATTTGATTAAAGTGCGACAGAACCATTGAAAATGAAAATACGAAGGATGCTCTTTGAAATTTGAATAATGAAGTGTTAAAAAGGCAAGATATTTTACTTTTGTTACAAAAATAACCATATAAGATAGTGTAAATATGATATAATTACCATTAATTAAGTTAAAGTAGTAAAAAATTGTGTATGGTCTTAATAAAGAATATAATTGATTTAATACAAATAGGGAGTGTGATATCATGAATATTAATCTCATGGATAGAAAAATGCTTAAAATACTCTGTGCAAAGTCTGTAGGTATGAGTTTGGGCGACAATTTGCACAGAGATAGATATTTAGTCGCTTTTCAAAAAAATTACGAATTAAATAATCTTTGAAATTTCAACAATATATTACTTATAAAATATGTTACAATTGAATTATAATAATAAAATAACCTTAAGTAAAAATTTTTTGTATGAGAGATACAGATGAATAGTAATTTTAAGGGGGGAAATATGTATATTAACTTTAGAGAGATAGATAAATCAAATTATAACACTTGTGTGTCTTTAAAGGTAGGAGAGCATCAAACTAACTATGTTGCTAGTAATGTGTTTTCATTGGTACAAGCTTCTTATGAAGATGGATTATATCCATTAGGAATATATAATGGTGATGAAATGGTAGGATTTTTATTATATGATTATGATGAAGAATTAGAAGGATGGTCATTTTCAAGATTCATGATTGATATTAAGCATCAAAATAAGGGATTTGGTTCAAAAGCGTTAGAAAAGTTTTTAGATTTTTTTCATGAAAAATTTTCAAATGAAAAACTATATACAAGTGTAGAAATAGATAATGAAATAGCTATTAGGTTGTATGAAAAATATGGTTTTAATAAAAAGAATTCGTTTGAATATAAAGTTGGAGATATTATATATAAGGAATTTAGAATGTTGAAGGAATTATGGTAGTATATAGACAAATTTCAATTTGTAAGATAGATTAAGGCAACTTCAAGGAAACAATTTTAAAAATATTATGAAAAATAAATTAAATATTAAATTATTTAGAATACCGTATTATTCAAATGAATATGCGGTATTTTTGCATCCTTTAGTTAAAAGGTGCACTAGGTTATTTGAAAATTAAACAATAGGGTGTTTACAAAATATGTTATAATTTATTGATGATGATAAGAAAATTTCAAATAAAAATTATTTTTATGAGAAATACAGATAAATAAGAATTTATATATAGAGTATTAATAAGCTGATTTATATTTATAAGACAAAGGTGAGCAAACTAAGACAAGAAAGTTTAAATAGAAAACCTTATACTATAAATGCGAGGTGAATAAAATGATGGATTGTATGAGAAGTATACAAATGGCGATTGAATACATGGAAGAGCATATTTTACAAGGAATTAGTTATGAAGATGTTGCAAAGCAGGTACACATGTCAAATTATCATTTTCATAGAATCTTTAGTATGATTACGGGAATAACTGCAAATGAATATATTCGTAAAAGAAGGCTATCTATTGCAGGGCAAGAATTGATTATGTCTGATAATAAAGTAATTGATATAGCATTTAAGTATGGGTATGAGACTCCAGAAAGTTTTACTAAGGCATTTACACGTTTTCATGGAGTGACTCCAAATGTGGCTAAGCGCTCTGGAGTGCAATTACAATCATTTAATCGCCTTGTAATAAAAATTAGTTTGGAGGGGGGAACATTGATGGAATATAAAATTGTTAAAAGAGAAACATTCAAGTTATTGACTAAAGTACAGGCATTTAGAAATGAAGTTGTTTCTGAAGATGGCAACAATGAAATACCAGATTTTTGGAAGAAATGCGGGGAAAACGATACATTTAAAGTACTTAATAAGTATACTAAAAAACATGATGTTTATGGTGTGTGTGCTCCTATATCAGAGCAAAGCATTCATTTTAATTATGGAATTGGAATGTTATATGAAGGTGGAGAAATTCCTAATGGATATGACATTTGGGAGGTTAATCCAACACTTTGGGCAGTATTTAAATGTATTGGTAACAATGGTGATTGTATTGGCGCTACATGGAATAGAATTTTCAAGGAATTTTTACCAAGTTCAGATTATGAGATGTTAGACGAGACTGATTTTGAATTATATCCAGAGAATAATGACACAAATTGCTTTTGTGAAATATGGATACCTGTGAGAAAAAAATAGACATTGTATATTTTACAAAGTTCCAATCTACTAAGGAGCTTAAAAATAAATATAAATAATATATTAAAATACTGCAGTATTCATAGGTGAATTTGCGGTATTTTTGCGTCATACTTTGATTAAAAGGCGACGTAATTAATAAAGAGTGTTTTTTGAAAATCGAACAATGTGGTATTTACAAAATATGTTATAATTAGTTCATAATAAGATGATCTTAAATAAAATTTATTTGTATTGGAGATACAGATAAATAGGAATTTATATAGGGGATGAGAAGATTGAATATTAGAAAAGCAACAGAAAAAGATTTATCAAGAATAGCAGAAATATATGTTTTTAATAATAGAATGAATTATTGGCCAATTTTTAAAGATGATGAATTTTCATTTGGAGAATTGCAAGTAGTGACTATGGTTGATAATTATTTTGGAAAAGATGAAATATTAGAAAATATATTAGTTTATGATGATGGTTTAATAAAAGGGTTCATTCAAATGAATAGGACAGAGATTTGTAAAATATATGTAGATACTTTTTTTCAAGGTGAAGGAATTGGAAAAGAACTGATAGAATATGCAATTAATGAATATCATGCTAATAATCTTTGGGCGTTAGAAAAAAATGAAAGAGCAATTTCTTTTTATAAAAAACATGGATTCAATTTAACTGGTGAAAAAAAGTTTGAAGAAGATACTATTGAGTATTTAGTTCAATTAATTAGATAAATTTCAATTTGTCGAGCAGATTGGATGAACAATTTTCTTATTTAATAATTAAACTATAAAATTGAATATTTTTCTAAATGCCGTATTATTCAGAAATGAATTTTGCGGCATTTTTATGTCGCAATTCAAAAATAAGATGAACTAAAAATATATTTTGAAATTTGAACACTGACATATTTACAAAATATGCTATAATTTATGATAATAAGTTAATCTTAAATAAAAATTACTTTATAAGATATGCAGGTACAACAGTTAATTGGTATAAATGATAAAGGATTAAATTATTTCAATATAAAATTTGGAGGGAATCATGGAATATAAAAAACTTGAATCAAGTGATATTGACGGCTTTGTTGAAAATAGAATTGAATTTGTTACTTCAATAAGAAATATTGAAAACGTAGATTTATTTAGAGAAAAGACTATTCAATATATTAAAAAGCATATAAATAGTAATAGCTTGATAATATATGTTGCTGTAGATAATAAAAAAATAGTTTCATCATGTATGTTATGTATCTTTGAAACGATACCACTTCCTTCTGGTTATAATGGAAAAATGGGAGAGTTACTTAATGTATATACTAAGCAAGCGTATAGAAGACAGGTACATTCAGCAAATCTGATAAAATTATTGATAGGTGAAGCAAAATTAAAAGGGATTTCAAAAATTGTTTTAGATTATACAGATGAAGGATATTCTTTGTATAAATCATTGGGTTTTAAAGATTTAGATAGAAAAATGGAATATAGACTATAAATATGGATTTGATAAGTTCCAATTTGTTAAGATTAACTGTAATTATATGATACAATTACTAATAATTGAAGCAAAATCGTTAAGTATTATATTAAATAAGATTAATTTTATTGATACTTAACATTACAACTGAAAAATGAATAATTTACTAAAATACAGTATTATTCAAATCTGAGTTTTATTATGTTTTTTATGTCTCAATTTAAATAAAGTATAAATGTTATAAATCAATGAAAGAGGATTATTAAAGTATGATTGATAACAATGATTTAGAATTGATAGAGGAATCAAAGAAAGTTATTAATAAAAATCTATAATATAACTATTTTCTATTACGAGAAATTTTATTATAATGCAGTTTATATAAGTTGCGAATTTGAGGTGAAATGTTATGAACCAATATACAAAAGAAGAATTAAAGGAAGCACTAAGAGTTGTATCATCAACTATTAGTAGGTGTGAAAAAATACAACCAAAATTTGAGAAGGGAACATCTCAACATACACTTCTTAAGAACAGGATAAAAGCCATGTATATTTCAAAATCATTAATATCAGATGAAAATGTTATAGAAAAATATACAAAAGAAGAATTAATAGAAGCATTACGTCCGGTTTCTTCAGTTATCAGTAAATGTGAAAAAGCACAGATGAAATTTGATGAGGGTACTTCTAATTATAAGCGTTTTAATAATATAATAAATGCTATGTATATTTCAAAAGCATTTATAACAAATGAAATCAAAGAAAGAGATTAGTTTTTAAATTTATAGTAAAATTATGAGTGACTATAAGTTGGATAGTATAGAACAAAATCATTAATATTAGAAAGTGCAGAGTAAGTTGCAAAAATAAAGCAGAGTATAAAGTTGAAATATAATTAAGGCAAAATAATTGCAGTTGTGAGTTGTATAAATATATGTTAAATACACTAAATCTAAAACTGAGGGGTGGGAAAGATGGATAAATTTCAAAGAGGCATTGTTATAATTACCTTTGCTTTTTTGGCAATATATATAGTTTTTTCAATAGTGAATGTTGAAAAATCCTCTAAGTGGATAAAGTGGTATTCACAAATGGATGTGGAGGAACAGAAAAAATATGATCCTCGAATAGCCATATACCGTTTAAAAAAAATGCTTGCTATAATGTCAGCAGTGGGTATATGTGGATTTTTGCTGTCTTGGTTTATTAAACCTGTAATCTCAATTGTAACGTTTGGAGTAATTATGGTTATGCTTGTTTTTACTATTGGTTATATTGGACGAAAGAATTGCTTACTGGTAGAAAAAAAATAAGATTATAGTAGCAAAAATTCAATTTATTAAGGAGCTTAAAAATAAATATAAAACAATATATTAAAATATCGTATTATTTAGAAATGAATATACGGTATTTTTTAATGCAAGAATTTTATAAAGTGTTAAGTAAAATGTTCTTTGAAAATTGATTAATAGGGTATGAAAAATAAAGTTACTTAAAGGTATGGGGGGTCAATGAAATAATGTGGTAAATATGATAAACTTTTCTTGTAAGTTGAAACAAAATTGTAATTAAATGTGAAACAAAATTTATGAATATCATTGGGGGATGTATATGAGGAGCAGTATAGAAATTGTAAAAAAATTATACTCTGAGGAACCTGCAATAAGGGATATGGAAGATTACACTAATAAGAAATTGAAAATTTGGGAAAACGAAGTAGTTTCTCATTTTCCGATTAAATCATGGATTCTTGATATAGGTTGTGGAATGGGTAGAGAAGCATTTTGTTTGTATGATAGGGGATTTAGAATTACGGCTATCGATATTTCTGAAAAGGTTATAGAGCCTGCAAAGAAATTTGCTTTAGAAAGTAAAAGAGATATTGAGTTTTTGTTAACCAATGGATTAGACTTACCTTTTGAAAGTAATACTTTTGATGTTGTAATAATATGGTCACAGACTTTCGGTCTTTTTTACGATGAGGAAAATAAAATACATATTTTAAAAGAATGCAGTAGGGTTTTGAAAAGTAATGGAATGCTCAGTTTTTCTGGACATGATAAAGAATTTTTAAAAGCAAAATATTCGCAATATCTTAATGGAAAGAAGTTTTTTCCCTATGCAAATACAGATTGTTATTGGGAAGCCTTTACCACTAATGAAATGATAGATTTGGCTCAAAGGACAGGGTTTTCAATTATAGAGTGTAAAAGAGGTATAGTTTATAAAGAAGAGGATGGTCCTATACTTCATTGCGTTTGTAAAAAAGGAGCAGAATAAATTGTTAAGTTAATCTATTTTATGATTAAAAGACGAAATGAGTATTAAAATTTGTTCTTTGAAAATTAAATATTACGCATTTGAAAAATATACAATAATTACATTATAATAGTTATAAAGTGTGAGTTAACTATATCTAAGATAATATATATAAATTGGAAGTTTGGGAGGCAACTATGAACAATAAAGACAAAAAAAACACAGTAGAAAAATATATGACACTATATATGAGCATTGGAATGTGTTTCGGTGTTTCAGGTGGCTTAATATTTGGAATGATTATTTATCCTGATAATATGGCGATTGGAATGTGTTTTGGAATTCCAATCGGTATGTGTATCGGCATGGTAATAGGTCAATTAAAAGATAAACGTCTTTCTGAAAATATGATGATAATAAAAAAAATCAAAACTGTGAACGATTCAACAGATTTAGTGATTTATGTTAGTGATAAAAATGAGATAGAAAAACAATATAGTGTCACTAAGCAAAAAATGCAAGAAGAAAAATTCTTAGAAGGTGACCGAGTTGCAGAAGAAATAGATGGCTGTTTAGTATCATTAGAAAGCAAATAAAATTATATGAAATTCAGTTTATCAATGGATAATATTTATATATTATGAAAATAAAGTATAAAACAGATACCGTATTATTTAAAAATGAATTTTACGGTATTTCTATGTTTCAATTTAAATATAAAATAAAGTAAAAATAGAATATATATTTGAATTTTGAAAACTGATATATTTACAAAATATGTTATAATTTATTTGTAACAATAAGATAATCTTAGGTGAAAATTATATATATAATTCATAATTTGGGGGTGAATATTATGGATAACTTGCTTTTTATTGGATATGAGTTTTTAACAGGGTTTGTTCCATTTATTGTGATATTATTCATATTCAATAATATGAATAAACGTAAGGGTATAGTAACATCAAAAATTCATAATGGAATTATTATTGCTTTTGCAATTTATATAATTTCAGTATTTTATTTTACAGGAGCAGGAACTTTATATGATATACTTTATCATCACTTTAAAAGAAAGCCAAACCTAAATTTTATCCCATTTTCTAATGAAATTGATATAATTGGATATTTGCAAAACATATTACTTTTTATACCGTTTGGTATTCTGGTTCCTTTTTTATGGAGAAAATATGATAAAGTATTTTATATTTTTATATCAGGATTTTCATTTTCAATGTTTATAGAAATTACTCAATTATTAAATAATAGAAGTACTGATGTTGATGATTTAATATTGAATACTATAGGTGGACTCATTGGATATGGTATATATAAAATATCTGTTCGTATAATAAAAAGTAAAAATGAGTCATTTCATTACTTTAAATGGGAGCCTATCATATATATAACTGCAATTTTTATGGGACGTTTTCTTTTATTTAATGAATTTGGGTTTGCGAAGTTACTTTATGGATTTTAAATTATTAGATAAAATTCAATTTGTTAAATAACTTAAAAAATTGGCTTAATTATAGGGAAACAAGCTCCAGTTTAAATTTATTCAACAATCTTAAAATATTTTTATAAAAAACATAGTGTTCAATCCTAAATGATTCGGAGCATGTCTCACTATTTTAGGTATCCAAGTTTTGGAATAGATAATTTAAAAAGTCAACTTGGAACACTATAGAAAAAATGTATAATTTATGGAGGTGGGAAATATGACTATTAAAATGCAACGTTATATTTTTACAATAGTGTTATCGATAGGAACAATATTAAATATTTTTTGTTTAGTTAATATAATTCCTACAAATTATTATAAAATTTCATTTATGATAGTAAGTTTTGTTTTGGCGATTATCATTATAACTAATTTATTCACAACTTTACCACCAAAGGAAAAATCTACATATATTAAAGATTTGACTAGAGCAGAAAAAATACAAGCAATTATTACTGCAGTGTTGATATTTTCATGGATAATAACAATTATTTGCGTTATGAAATTTTAAGCATAATATTTTTTAAAAATAAAACACCGTAAAATTTAATTTTAATAACGGTGTTTTTTTGTTTTGTTTTAATTATAAGATAAAAATATAAAGGAAAAAGTTAAAATAGAAGTATAGAAAATTAAATATTTTACATATTTACAAAAATTAAGTGAACCTTTTAGCACATATATACGTCTAATTAGTGTAAAGCAAAAAAGTAGCGCTACAATTTGCGAGGAAAGGTAGGAAGTCAATTGAATAAACAGGAATTTATAGATAGGGTTCTTGAGGTTGAATCTACTTTATATCATGTATCTAAATCAATTTTGATTCATGACCAAGATTGTGAAGATGCAGTTCAAGGAGCAATTTTAAAAGCTTATAATAAGTTAAATAAATTAAAGGAAGAACAATATTTTAAAACATGGCTAGTTAAGATACTTATAAATGAATGTTATAGTTTAAAACGTAAGCAATGTTCAACAGTATCTTATGAAGAATATTTTGAATTTGACAAGGTTGATGATAAGAAGGACTATAGCGACTTATACTTAGCCATTCAAAACTTGCCAGAGCGTATTCGTATTACAATTGTTCTTTATTATGTAGAAGGATATTCTGTAAAAGAGATTAAGAAAATTTTGAAGATACCTGAAGGAACTGTAAAAAGTAGATTAGCAAAAGGGCGTAAATTATTAAAAATAAAATTAGAGTATATGGAGGAAATCTATGAATAATTATAATTGGAAGGATGCCTTTCCAAATACACCAAAAAGTTTTAAAAATAAGATAAATACAACATTAAATAGTTTATGCGATGAAGAGGAGATCGATGAAATGAAAGTTAAAACATTATATAAAAAGCCATCATTTAAAAGAAGGACAGTAGTTGCATTAGTAGCTGCTATGGTAATAGGAACAACTGTATTTGCAGGAGGAAAAATATTTTCTATAACTTCACATGGAAGTAATATACCAACTTATACTACTATGCCTACAGAAGAAAAAATACAAAATGATCTTGGTTTTAATCCTAAGTTAGTTAATGAATTTAGTAATGGATATACATTTAAAAATGCGTATACTAAAACTGATGAAGGCTTAGACATAAAAGGTAATTCCGTGGCGAAGAGTAAATCGCTTGATTTTGATTATGAAAAAGATAATAATAAAGTAAGTCTTTCTATGCAAAATGTAATATTAGGAAAAGCTTTAGAGGATAAAACTGCTGTTGATAATTATAATAATATAGAGATATATTATAATTCATATACTAATAAGTTTGTTCCAGAAGATTATAAAATGACAGAACAAGATAAACAGGATGAAAAATCAGGTAAATATGTATTTAGTTATGGTTCTGATAAGGAAGAGATTTCTGAGGTTCAATATTTAGAGTGGAAACAAGATGGTATTTATTATTCTTTCTTAGCAATGGACTGTGATATATCACAAGATGAATTAGTTGAAATGGCTCATGAGATTATAGATGCAAAATAGAAATGCATTCATAAATTTTAAAAAGTAGTTAAATTTTCTGGATAAGGCAGAAGCTATAATGAATTTTAATATCATTATAGCTTCTTTTTTATATGAAGATAGTAGGAATAAAAATACGTTGTATGATTGATTTAAGTAAGCATATTCTAATAAAACAAGTAGTTATGCATTATAAAAATATGTTATTATTAATTAATAATATTAAAATATTATAGGAAGGTAGGGGTGAAATATGACATGTAAAGAATGCTATAGTAATAATTCAAGGGTAACACCACTTTTAAAGCCACAGCATTGTTTAGAAAATCATATTCAATATATATGTTCAACATGTGGAAGATGCATATGTATTCATAAAGATGATAAAAGAGATGTTTATAGATGGAGTTTTCCATTTAAAACATTAGAAATTGCTAAACTATATTTGAAAACAGCTGAAGTAATTTGTAAAGATGTCTGTGGAATATATGAAATTATAGGAAAAAATAATAGGATTTTTTATAAAATATTTCATACTAAGAAAGATTTAGAAAAATATTTATTAAAAAACAGGGACAAAGTATGTAATGATAATAATCCTATTTATATATCCAAAGAATACATGGAAAATTCCAATGCTCAAATTCGTAAGTTAAATAATTATGAAATAAAAGCTTATCTTAAAGAACAAGAACAATTTAAAAAGAAATAAATATATAATTAACATAGTATAAAGAAAAGATTGCATTTTATAGTGCAATCTTTTCTTTATATTAATCATTACAGTACTGCAATGGAAGAGCTGACTTAGTTATGTTTAATAGAGTTTGCAGAGCAGGGGATATCCATTTGTCTTCATGGTAGATTACCTGGGTGAAAAATTCAAAAGCAGGACCATGCCAGTTTAATTCAACAAGTTCACCTTTAAATAGTTCTTCTTTAACTGTAATTTTAGGTAAAAGTATTATTCCCAAGCCACTGATTGCAAGTTGTTTCATTGCTTGAATGCTACCAATTTCCATAATTGATTTAGGTTTTAAATTAAGATTATTAAGTATGGCTAATATAGTTCTTCGATAGCTACACTCTTCTTCAGCTAAGATAAAAAGGTGGTCAGCAATATCTTCAGGATATACTTTAAAAAGTTTTGTAAGAGGATGATTTGGGGTTGTAAGTAATACTAAAGACTCAGGTATGGCAAGGTCAACAATAAAGTCTCAAGTTTTTATTAAGCGATCTAGACAAAAGGCTACATCAATTTGATTATCCAGTAAAAGCTCCTCATATTCTGTAGATTTAATAGTTTTTAATATAATTTCAATATCAGGAAACTTTTCATGAAAATCTTTAAGAAGGATATGTAAACGGGTTGTGCATAATGATTCTAATGCACCTATTGTTACTACACCTTTTGGAATTGGTTGTTTTTTTACTGTGTTTTTAGCTTCTTCACACATAGCAACTATTTCTTTTGCGTAAACAAGAAATTTTTTTCCTTCATAAGTGAGAGAAATATTTTTTTTAATACGTTCAAATAAACGAACACCTAGTTCACTTTCAAGTAATTGTATTTGAGAGGTAACAGTAGGTTGGGTATATCCAAGTACATCTGCTGCTCGAGTGAAATTATTTAAGTCCGCTACAGTAATGAATGTATTAAGTTGGCGAAGTTCCATAGCAATATCCTTTCTATCCATAAATTTTTTATATGACTATCATTTATTATATCAATTTTTATTTTTGATTGCTATGAGTTATTATCTTATCAAAGGCATAACATATTATAAAATGTAGGGGGAATTAAACATGAAACTAAATGCAGTAGTAAAATGGCTTGGAGAAGGAGTGGTATTTGAAGGTACAACTCCAGAAGGAGCAAAGTTTGTAATGGCAGGTCCAAAGGAAATGAATAATGGAAAAGTTCTAGGACCAAAACCAATTGAAATACTTCTTCATGCAGTTGCAGCATGTACAAGTGTAGATACAGTTGCAATGTTACAATCTAAAGGTGCACAGATTTCAGAGTATGAAGTAATTGTTAATGGAGAAAGAGGAGCAGAGGCTCCAAAACCTATAGAAGAAATTAACCTTCTATATAACATAAAAGGAAAGGGTATGACACCAGAGATGATAAAAGATATACTTGAAATTGCGTTTAATGTGGAAAGTGGAGTTGCTAATACTTATAAGTCTAATATAACTTGGGATTTTAATCTTATTGAAGAGTAATATTACTTTTAGTTAAGAAAATTTAAAATTAAAATGGCAATTAAAAAGCGAACAATTCATAAGAGTACCGTATTATTTAGGGATAAATACTACGGTATTTTTATATATAATTAAATTTAGTATATATGTAATTAAGACAATAAATAAATGCTTAAAGGAATATTATTGAAATTATGTTATAATTATGTAGAGGTTTATATATTATTAACATAATAAAAGGGGGAAAATATATGAGAAAAGATATTAGTGTTAAAGAGTTAGGCCCAGGTAGTTTAGCAGCACCTATTGTTATATTAGCAATAATATTTCAATTTAGCTGTATAGGGGATAAATCCATAGGACGATATATAATGAATTTCTTTGGGATAAGGTTTCCAGATGCTTTAATAGGATTAGCTTTATTTGGATTAGCAGTTATTATTGGATATAAATATAAAACACATCGTTATGCAAAAGTTGCAGCGAATATATCTATGATTTGCTTAATAATTTTTACTATATTAATAATAATTTCTGGATTATTTTAATCTAGGTAAATATAACTTAAAAATTTAAATGATTGTATATACCGTATTATTTAGAGATGAATATTACGGTATTTTTATATTATTTTCAATAATTTTAGATATATAAATTATACAATATTAGGTTGATTTACAAAAATATGATATAATTTTCTTAAAATTCAATCTAATTAGAAAAGTCGTGGAGGAGTAATAAATATGAAAATTAAGCTTAAAAAAACTCTAAATGGACATATATCGAATTCTTCTAAATTTGAAGTGGAAAATTTAAATTTATATGGAGATGAATTAAAAGAAAGTTTAAATAAATATTTAGTAGAATTCACAGTAGGAATATTAGACCCTGATGTTAGGGGAAAGAAACCAGATAAATTTATTGAAAAACTTTTTAATGGAAGATTAGGAGACTTTTCTAAAAGATATATTAAGTTAGCATATGATAATGATAAAGTAGTTGGGTTATTGATAGGTTTACCACAAGGAGAAAAAGAATTATATGTTTATTCACTGCATATAACACCAAATTATCGTAATAGGGGAATAGGTTCTATTTTACTAGCTACATGTATAAATGATATGTATGCAAATAATATAAATTGTATTACTTTAGATGTTCATAGCAATAATAAGACTGCTTATAATTTGTATAAAAAGTTTGGTTTTGAGGAATTTAATTAAAAATAAATTTTATAGTTCAATTTGTATGGGCATTGAAATAGATTAAGTTTATTAAACTGTATGGGGGAATATTATGTTGATAGATGAAAAAATTGTAGAGTGTGAAACTAAATATATACAATGTTTCTCAGATTCTTATGAAGATAAAAATATAATTAGATTTCGTGATAATGAGTTGAAGGATATGTATTATCATAATTATACTTATATAAAAAATTCAATGAGTGAAAATGAACTAAGAAATATCATAAAAAATGAAATTTCATTAAGACTATGTGAAGAGGAGAATTATTGTAATATTCTTTCAAATTATAATATTAATAGTTCACTGATTTCTAGTTTGAAATATGATTCAGAAGTATCTATAAATGGGTATTATACTTTTGATATTGAATATTTTTCAAGATTGAAAGCTATACCAGATTGTATAGTAAAAAAAGTTAGTAATGAAAAAATGGTAAATGACATTTTGTATTGTGATTTACAACATGATGAGAAAACACTTGGAAAAGACTTTTGTACAAGGAGAAGTTATAGACGTGGAAAAGTATACATTTCTGATAAAGGAGTTAATTCTTATCTTTGTTATCATAATGGACAAGTAGTAGGTAATTGCGATTTATTTATATATAAAGGAATTGCAAAAATTGAAGATTTTGCTGTTATTCCTAGATATCAACGTAAGGGATATGGAACAACAATTTTAAAGAGCTTAATTAATACAGCTATAAAAGAAAAATGTCATACTATATATCTTATTACTGATGAGGAGGATACTGCAAAAGAAATGTACAAAAAAATTGGTTTTAGTAAAATAGGCGAAAGGATAGATTTGTTTCTTAAGCTGTATTAAGAATTGAGTTATAGTAAAAAAGTTAATATATTTAAAAAAACTGATTAATATTATATTTTTATTAGTTTTATAGGGAGTTGACAGTGAAAAAATGAACTATTTAATTAGAAAAGTAGAAAATAAAGAATTTCATAGAAATGGTATTGCGACAAATTTGTTCAATTATATGATTGCAGAACTATAGGGTTCCAAGTTGATAGCTAAAATTATGTGAGGAATTTATTGTTAGAAAAAATGGTAAATATAACTTTAAACCGTCATTCAGTTAGTTATTTCGAGAAATTCTAATAATCTTTTTTAAAATTTTTAGGACTAAACGGCTGAATCGACGTCCTGTCTAGGCAGTCGCAAAACCCGTCCTTGGGTTTCGGTCCTAAAAATGTAAAAAAATCTTATAAGAATTTCTAAGTCACAACTAAAAATCATAACTAACTTAAAGTTCTATGTACCATTAAAAAATATCTTAGGTAAGCGAATAAATCAAAAATTCAGTTTGGAACCCTATAAGAAAGAAACAAGTTTATCATGCAATAGGGTTCAAAGATTTAGGCAAGTAACAAAATTTTCAAGGAATTATAGGGTTCCAAGTTGACTTTTAAAATTACTCGTTCCAAAACTTGGATACCCAAAATAGTGAGACATGCTCGGAAACACTTCAAATTCAACACTACATTTTGTATAAAAATATTTTAAATCTATTGAATAAATTTAAATGCGAGCTTGTTTCCCTATATATTTACACCAATGGAATTTATATTATAAGGATGTGTTTAGTTACAAAATGTAAATTAAATAGTTTAATATAATAAAAAATAATTATAAAAATGGGGGTAATTTAATATGAAGAAAAAATTTGCATTTTTACTTATGGGAGGCCACTATAATCCAACAGAACATAAAGCTTGTTTTGAGACTAAAAAACAAATCACTTATATTTTTACTGTTAGAAATTTTAAAGAGGCATGTGATAAGCTTATTCTTTTAGAAAAAGAAGGAGTTGGAGCAATTGAATTATGCGGTGCCTTTGGAGAGGAAAAAGTTGAAAAGTTGATAGAACTTACAAATAATAAAATAGCTATTGGTTATATTATGCATAAGGCTGAGCAAGATAATTTATTTGAGAAGTTTTTTGGAGAATAAAAGATAAGAATTATATAATTGTTGAATTTGAATTTTATAGAGCAAGTTAAAATATTGTAGTTAAATAGGGGGTATTTACGTGGATATTTTATCATTAAAATATATTCAGAATATTCAAAAAGAGTTGCAAGATAAACATAAAGAAAAATGGCATGCTCTTACACCAGAGTATGGGAGAAGTTGTTTATTGTGGATGATGGAAGAATTCGGCGAAATTGTTTCTGTTATAAAAAAGTGTGGAGAGAATGATATTATGAATAATGCAACTGTCAGAAATGCATTTATCGAGGAGTTTGTTGACGTTATGATGTTTATGAATGATGCATTATTATGTTATGGTATATCAGCAGAAGAATTGTCATCTGCATATATTAAAAAATATCATAAGAATATGGGACGTAACTGGAATGAAGAACATGCTAATTATTTACAAGAAATCAAATAGAATTGCGAGTGAGGCTATTATAAGATTTATATAGAAAATATATTAATTATAGATATAATTTAGTACAAATTTTAACACTCATAGATTAATGTACTTATTCAAAATTCTACAAGTTAAAATAGATTTATGGTCTTAACTTAAAAAGATATTAAATGAGAGGTTGAGGGATATTTATGACAGGGAATGTAATGATTATAATTCAGAATTAGGTATTGCTAGTTTTGAATTAACATATTTTTTTGCTGAAAAGTTAGGAGAAACAGGTAAAGTGTTTATTGTTGAAGGAAATTTTGATAATAAATATGCTAGCAACATTTTCAATTCTATAAAATCAAAATATATGTATAAAGTAGTGCAATTATATTGTTATGCTAATTGTGAAATTTTATATGAAAGATTTATAAATCGCAATTTATCAGGAAATAGACATCCAGGACATATAAGAGATATAAATGGAATAGATGATTTAAAAATAGAATAATTAATAGAAATTTCAAGGTAGATATTGAAAATAGCATTAACTTAGATATAGATACAACTGATTTTGCAGAGGTTGATTTTCAAAAAAATTTTCAAGTAGTTGATATTAATATAAATTAGATTTTAAAAATTATTAATGTATTATAACAATATAAGAAAGAATAATTTATAGTGATATAAAAGTTATATGTGAGGAAGTATGTTATGAAAATTTTAATATTAGGGGCAAGTGGTTTTCTAGGTGGTAATGTTTTTAAATTAATGAAATCTAACAAAGATTTTAATGTATTAGGAACTTGTAATAATTCTACTGATAATTATGATTTAATAAAACTTGATATAACAAATGAGCATGAGGTTAAAACTCTTATTAATAAATTTAATCCTCATGTTATTTTGTGGAGCTTAATTAGTGATATGAAGAATAATAAAAGTGAAAAGTATTTAATTGAAATTGGTTTAAATAATGTTTTGAAAAATTTATCACCGGAACAAAAATTAATATTTATATCAACTAACGCCATTTTCAGAGGTGGCAATGGTTATTATAAGGAAACAGATATGCCTAAATATAGAAATAGTAATAAGTCATTAGCCGAGTATGTTAATGCAAAAATTGATGGAGAAAAACTTGTAAAAAGGCATAGTAATTATATTATTGTACGACCAGGTGCAATTTATGGAAAGTACACAGAGGGAAGATGGGATAAAAGAATTTCATCATTAATTGAGCAATTAGAAAATGGTAAGGAAATTATAAGAACAAAAAATTTATATAATACTTTTGTAAATGTTGATGAATTGGCAAAGGCAATAAAAAAACTAATAGAACTAGATTACAAAGGAATTATACATTTAGGGCCAAGTTTAAAAGAAAGTTACTATAAATTTTACATTAAAATAGCTAAGAGATTGAATTTAAATGTTAATTTAATTAAAAGTAATATGCTTACACATGAAGAGGTTATTAAAGATGATGGGACTTTAGATCTTTCCATCGATACATCTATGGCAAGAGAGTTATTAGGAGATATATTTAGTAATATTTAAATGAAAAACATCTTTTATAAATAAAATTAAATATGGATACAAGAATAAGCAAAAAGCTAAATCTAAAAATTCTAAAATTATAGTGTTAAGGGGTAAATTTTAATGGATATGAAATGGGATTTAGATAGAATATATACTTATTTTAACGCAGAGAAATTTTAACTAATAGATAGGTGGAATTAGTGTGGATATAATTTATGTAACTGGCAATAATCTTAAATTTGAAATTGCAAAAAAGGTTTTTGAAGGCAGTAATATAAACTTAATTCAAAAAAACTTAGATACACCTGAGATACAAAGCTTTAATGTTTGTGATGTTGCTGCGTATTCAGCTAAATGGGCAAGTGAAAAACTAAACAGTTCAGTTATAGTAACTGATGCAGGATTTTACGTCAATTCATTAAGAGGTTTTCCAGGACCTTATATAAAATATATTAATAGTTGGTTAAGTGCAGAAGATATTTTAAAAATGTTAGAGAATAAAGAAGATAGAAGTATTTGTATAAGAGAATGTTTAGTATATTGTTCAAAAGATGGTGAAGTTAAAGTTTTTGAACATGAAACTAAAGGAGAAATTATAAGGAAAATTATATGTGAAAAGGGATCTAGTATTGACAAAATTGTCATACCAGAAGGATTAAATTGTACATTATCAGAATTAACAAAAGAGGAATCAATAGCATTTTGGAGTAGAAATAGCAATGATAAAGATTTTAAAAAATGGATTGAGACACATTAAAAGTAAAAAGTAATATACAAATATGATAGATTAGTAATTTAAAAGACACAACTTAAATATATATATAATAAAACTAAATATAAGAGTTGTGGAGTGAGTTTATGAAAAAAAAGGCGGGGCTAGCATTTATTTTATTAATAATAGTGTCAACATTTATTTTTGTAAATGCAAGAAAACAAGATTATGGAGTAGGCTCAAATGTTTCAAATGCAAAGTTAGAATTAAAACTTAAAGGTTTAAAAGGTGCAAAAGATTTTGTTAAAGATAATTTAGATAATTATTACATAGCCTTTAAAAAAAGAATTATAGTAGTTGAAAAAGATGGTAAGAGCTATACGGTAGTTTCAAATAAAGAGTTTGATATTAAAAGTATAGATTACAAGGATAATATATTATATTTTTCTTCTGGTAATAAGATTTATTCTTATAATTTGCAAAGTAAAAAATTAAAAGAATGTATTGGTAATATTCCTAATTTTGGTGATTATAAAGATGTCTTTATAAAGGTAAGTGGTAATTATCTAATAGCTTCTATTGGTGCTGCTACTAATTCTGGAGTTGTTGGAGAAGATAATCATTGGACAAAGGAATTTCCGTTGGAGAAAGATCATAGTGCAAAAGAATTAATTTTAAAAGAAGTTAATTTTGGAAAAGATAATACAGGTGCTTTTAAAGAAAAAGGAAAAGAAAGTTTTGATGGACAAGTAATACCAGAAGAGAAAATAGGAAATTCCACTTTGATTATGTATAATTTAGAAAATGAGCAATATGAAACCTTTGCTTGGGGAATAAGGAATATAACAGGATTAGATTTTAGTAGCAAAGGTAAGATTTACGCATCAGTTGGAGGAATGGAGTACAGAGGGGTAAGACCTATTTGTAATGATAAAGATTATATATATGAAATAAAAAAAGATGAATGGTATGGTTTTCCAGATTTTTCAGGCGGAGACCCTGTAACTTCACCTAAATTTATGGATGAAGATGAAAAAACGGAAAATTTTTTACTTAGTAAACATCCTAATTCTACTCCTCAGGGTCCTGCATATGAGCATGATAAGGTATCTGCAATAAAATCATTAGCTGTAGACTCAAAAGGAATTTTAGGAGAAACTGATGATATATATTTTTATGATGATATAGAAAAATGTATATTTGTATGCAGTAGTGAAAAAACAGCAAAAGAATTTATTTCTTTAGGAAAAAAATCTAATATTAAATCTATAAAAACAACAAATAGTGGTATTGGAATTCTAGAAACATCTCAAGGATGCTTATATGAGGCAAATATTAATGATGCTGAAAAAAGTATGTTTAATTCAGCAGAATTATTTACCTATGTCGTAGCTATTTTACTTACAGCTGTAATTGTAACAACTTTTTTTGTAATAAAGTAATTTATATTGTAAAATAGATAGTAAATTATCATTTAAGGCTTAGTTAACAATACTAAGTCTTAAATTTTTATATAAATATTTTAATTTCAAATGTTAAAATACGTTAAAAAAAGTAAATTACATAAAATGGAAGGAAATATAATGCTGTTATAGAAATATTACTTATATATGAAATTTATTTTTATGAGGTGATATTTAATGGAACAGTCTGTTTTTATAAATTTAGAAGAAACCATTTTAGCAGGAGATATATTAGACATAGGACGTGACAATTATGGTATAATATATAATCTATTCAAAAGTTATGATAAAAATGGCGATGTGGAATATATAGAAAAGGGTAAGGAAAGTAATATAAAAGAAAAGAAATATGATAATTGTGTTTTGTTTTTTTCATTAAGCTCTATAATAAACAATATAGAAAAACAAAAGATAATAGACGAAATATATTGTTGTTTAAAAAATGATGGATTATTATATATATGGGATATAGATAAAGAAGGGTTAAAACCTTATGAAAATCATATAAAAGTTTATATGCCAGATAAAAGTTTAAAAGAATTTGATATAAAAGACAATAATCCTTTAAAACAAAGCTCAGGAGAAAAAACATTAGCCCTTTTAGAGAAAGAATTTCAAATTTTAGACTTTAAAAGTGGTGCTCAAATATACTATATAATGTGCAAAAAAAGGAGAAAAAATTAATGAAGGTTTTATTAGTAGGTGTAAATGCAAAATATATTCATAGTAATTTAGCTATAAGATATTTAAAAGCATATACAGAAGAATTAAATTATGACTGCGAAACTATAGAATTTTCTATCAATGATAATATAGAAAGAGTTGTAGCAGATATTATAGAGAAAAAACCTAGTGTTCTAGGTTTTTCGTGCTATATATGGAATTTGGAATATGTGGAAATGATTGCAAATACTGTTAAAAGAATAGATGAAAACATTACTATTTTTTACGGTGGTCCAGAAGTAAGTTATGATGGTAAAGGATTTTTAGAAAATAATGTAGGGGAGTTTTTGATTGAGGGTGAAGGTGAAGAAACCTATAAGGAATTCATAATTAACAAACTAAGAGAATATAATGGAGAAACTATAGATTGGTCTAATATTAATGGATTATATTTTAAAGAAGAAAATAAAGTTAAATATAGTGGAAGAAGAAACCTTATGAATATGGAACAAATAGTGTTTCCATATGAGGAAAATGAAGATTTAGAAAATAAGATTGTTTATTATGAAGCATCAAGAGGATGTCCTTTTAATTGTAAGTATTGTCTTTCTTCAACATTTCATGGTGTTAGATTCCTAGACATAGAAAGAGTAAAAAAAGAATTGAAATATTTTATTGATAAAAAAGTTCGTCTTGTAAAGTTTGTTGATAGAACATTCAATTGTAATGAAGAGTTTGCTAATCAAATTTGGAACTTTCTTATAGAAAATCATTGTGATACCAGATTTCATTTTGAAATATCAGCAGATTTATTAAGAGAAAAATCTATAAAAACATTATCAAAGGCTAAAGTTGGCTTATTTCAATTTGAAGTAGGTGTTCAAACAACTAATGATAATGTTTTAGCTAACATAAACAGGCATGTAAACTTTTCTGAAATAAAAGAGAAAGTTGAAGAGTTAAAAGGTTTAAAAAATATAATGCAGCATTTAGATTTGATAGCAGGACTTCCAGGTGAAGATTTTCAGTCTTTTAAAAAATCTTTTAATGATGTTTATAAAATAGGTCCAGATGAATTGCAATTAGGTTTTTTAAAATTGCTTAAGGGTTCACCTATGACATTAGAGGCAGAAAAATGGGGCATGAAGTATAGCCAATATCCACCTTATGAAGTTTTATCAACAAAGGATATTAGTTACGAAGAACTAAGAGTTTTGAAAGAAATTGAACATATGGTTGATAAATATTTAAATAGTGGGAAGTTTAATAACATAATTAAATATTTTGATAAAATAAGTAAGTTTGAAAGTCCTTTTGATTTTTATTATGAGCTATCTAGATTTTATGATAACAAAGGATATTTTAAAAGAAAAATTTCTTCTCAAGATTATTATAAAGTATTCCTTGAATTTAACGAGGAATATCTAAAGGAAAGTAGTGAGTTTTTAAGAGAACTAATAAAATTTGATTATTTGTATTTTAATAAGAAAAGAGGACTACCTAATTTCTTATCAGCAGAAAATGATAAAGTTATGGAACGCAAAATCAAAGATTTATTAGTGAAAGATGGAAAAATTAAAAATGGAAATGAAATACATATAATTAAATTTAAATATAACATGCAAGAATATTTAAATTTAGGGAATATTAAAAGGGAAGATTTTTATTTAGCTTTTTATAATGAAAAAGATGGATATATGACCGTGGAAAATTACTATTAAAAGAAAATAATTGTAAAAACATTGTTAAAAAATATACTAAATAATATATAAATTTACAACGTTTTCAGTGTGCTCTTTGATCTTATTATTTTTAATATTGTATATAAAAAAGTAGATTTTTGTGATAAAATTAGTTTTATATCAATAATAAAAGAAAAAAATAAGTAAAAAGAGCATTTTTTATGCAGAAATATGTATAATATAATTAATAAGATTAAAAATTTTTTAATTTAAAATTAAATTAAATTAAAAAAATATTCACTCAAATAAATTTATCACATTAAAAAACTTTGTTAAAAATATGTTAAAATTTATAATATTTTTAATATAAGGCTTGTTTAATTTGTAAAAATTACTTATAATATGTGGTAAATAAAAACTCTTTAAAAGTAATTTGATATGTTTTATAAGATATATGTTATTTATTTAAAATAATTAAATTTACAAAGCATATATTCTTATAATTAATATATAAAGGTGGTGATATTTTGGCATTAGAAGCAATTAACAAAGTTAAACTAGCAGAGGAAGAAGCTATAAAAGTTATTGATGAAGCAACAGTTAAAGGCAAAACATTAATAATGAATGCAGAAAAAAAAGCTAAAAATCAATATGATGAAATTCTTTCAAAAGCAACTAAAGAAGGCGAAGTTATAAAAGCTAAATTCTTAGAAGATAGCAATGAAAAATGTAAGCCGATTTTGGAAAAAGGGAAAAAAGAAGTACAAGAAATTTTAAATTCAGAAAATGACAACTTCCCAAAAGCAGTTAAATCAGTAATTGAGAGGATAGTGAATTTCAATGGCAATAGTTAAAATGAAGAAATTTACTCTTTTAGCCTTTCAGTCACAGAAAAAAGAACTTTTACAAAATCTGCAAAGGTTACAAGCTGTTCAATTTACAGAATTTAATATTGAAGATGAACAGTATAAAGAGTATTTAAAGCAAGATTCCGCTTATGTTGAAATATCTGAAGTTGAAGATAAGCAGGCCCAAGTAAAATTTGCTATTGATTTTTTAAGCAAGTATGAAGAAAAAAAGGGAATGCTTAATGAACTTAAGCAAGGAAAAGATTCTTTAACTTATGAAGAACTTGAAAAAAGAGTTGAAAATATAAGTTGGAAAAACGAATATGTTGCATTAAAACAGTTAGAAAATAATATAACTGAAAAAAATCAACATATAAGCAAACTTAGAGGCGACATTGAAGAGTTAAGCAAATGGATTAATTTAGATATGCCTATGAGTGATGTAAAAGGATTCAAAAATACTATTGCTTATTTAGGAACTATTCCTAAAAATTTCTTAGAAAATTTAAGAGAAGAAATAGGCAATAGCTTTGACACTTCTTATATTGAGACTATAGGCGAGGATAGTAGAGACGCAAATATCTTAATAGTTTTCCATAAAGAAAATTTAAAAGATATAGATATTATTTTAAAAAGATATAGCTTTACAAGAGTACAGTATGAATATCAATCAGTACCAAGTGAAGTTATAAAAGAATTTAAACACAAAATACAAGAAATCAAAAATGAATTAAAAGAAACAAATGAAGAAATAAAACAACACCTTATGCATTTGCAAGAATTTAAATTAGTTTTTGAACATTGTGAAAGTGAACTTGCAAGATTAAAAAGTTATGAGAAGTTTTTAGCAAGTAGCAATATATTCGTTGTTGAAGGATATGTGCCTTGTGAAGATTCAAATGACTTTGAAAAAATGCTTAAAGATACACTAAGCGATAATTATTATTTAGAAATTGAAGATGCAGAAGGTGATGAAACACCAGTATTACTTAGAAATGGTAAACTAACAGAAGCTTTTGAACCAATTACAGAAATGTATAGTTTGCCAAGGTATACAGAAATAGATCCAACGGTATTCCTTATGCCATTTTATATATTATTCTTTGGTATGATGTTATCAGATGCAGCCTATGGAATAATACTTTTCTTAGGTACATTAATTGGATTAAAATTATTCAACCTAGAAGATGAAATGAGAAAATCATTTAAAATGTTTTGCTATTTAGGATTATCTACAACTTTCTGGGGAATAATGTATGGAAGTTACTTTGGAGATGCTATTTCACTTCCAGCGCTTTGGATGAAACCAGATAGTGATGTAATGATGCTTATGATAGTATCAGTAGCATTAGGATTAGTGCAAATTACTGTAGGTCTTGCGATAAAAGCATATATGTATATAAGAGATGGAAAGATTTTAGATGCATTATGGGATGTAGGACTTTGGTATGGAATACTTGGAGGATTAATGCTTTGGGGTTTAAGTGCTTTTGGAGTAATTAATAATCCAACTTTAACTACAGTTTGTAAATACTTAGCTTTAGTTTCTGCAATATTAATTATATTGACAAACGGAAGAGAAGAAAAAGGAATAGCAGGTAAGTTAGGTCAAGGTTTCTATGCTTTATATGGTATTACAGGTTATGTTGGAGATTTAGTATCTTATACAAGACTTGCAGCACTAGGACTTGCCACAGGATTTATAAGTATGGCATTTAATATGATGATAGGAATGTTTGGAAACCCTATAGCTAAGATTTTAGCAGGTGGATTAATATTCGTAGTAGGACATATATTTAACTTATTTATAAATGCATTAGGAGCATATGTTCATACTTGTAGATTGCAATATTTAGAGTATTTTGGCAAATTCTATGAAGGCGGTGGAACTGCTTTCAAACCATTAAAATATAGTTCAAAATATGTGAATATCACGAAGAAATAAGGAGGAATTTTTCATGACAACAATAACAGAATTTTTATTACAAAACTCAGGAATATTTTTTGCAGCAATGGGTATTGCTTTAGCAGCTATACTTCCAGGAATAGGATCAGCTAAAGGTGTTGGTATGGTTGGAGAAGCAGCAACAGGATTAATAACAGAGGAGCCAGAAAAATTCGGTAAAGTTCTTATATTAGAGTTACTACCAGGTACACAAGGTTTATATGGTTTCGTTATAGCACTTATGGTTTCATTCCAAGTTAGCACAGATATGTCTCTTGCAAACGGATTATATTTATTTGCAGCATGTCTACCAATAGCATTTGCAGGTTGGAAATCAGCTATATCTCAGGCTAGAACAGCAGCAGCAGCAGTTCAAATATTAGCTAAAAAACCAGAGCATAACACAAAAGGTATCATATTAACAGTTATGGTTGAGACATATGCACTTTTAGGATTCGTTATGTCACTACTTCTAATCTTAAATGCTCAGTTCTAAGTATAAAAAAGAATTTAGTATTAAGGACGTGATTTTTAAATGTCAAATTTAGATAATTTAACTTCTAAGATTATAGAAGATGCTAAAAAAAAGGCAGATAATATAATTGCAGAGGCTAAAGAAAAAGAATCTCAGATAATTGAGAAAAAGAAAAAAGAAGCAGAAAAATCATCACAAAATGTTATAGAAAAAGCAAATTTAGAAGGAAAAAATCTTTTTGATAGAGCTATTTCTAAAACTGAATTAAAAGTTAGAAATGAAAAACTTGTTGCAAAGCAAACAGTTATAAATAAAGTTTTCAATGAAGCAGTAAAGGAACTTAATGCTATGAATAAAGAACAATTCTTATCATACGTTAAGGAACAAATAAAATCACTGCCTATAAGTGGAGAACAAAACATAATAGTTGCTTCTAAAGATAAAGAAAAAATAACTTCTGAATTCTTAAATGAACTAAATGGTGAGTTAAAGAATGCAAAAATCATCTTAAGTGAAGAAACAAGAGAAATAAATGGCGGATTTATACTATCTAAGGATGGTATAGAAATTAACTGTTCTTTTGCAGATGTTATAGATTCTTTAAGATATGATTTAGAGAATGAAGTAGCAAATATGTTATTTGATTAATTTTAAGGAGGATAGCCATATGGATAGAATGGAATTTACTCATGCTGTGGCTAGGCTAAGAGTTATTGAAACTAAACTCCTTGATAAGATGAAGCTTGAAAGAATGATAGAAAGTGCTTCATTAGAAGAAGCAATAAGAGTTTTATCAGAAACTCAGTATAATGAAAGTATTTCATTATTAAAAAGAGTTGAGGATTATGAAGTTGCATTAAACGAGGAGTTAAAAAAATTATACTCTCTTATGTATGAGGTTTCTCCTGATAAATTAATTGTTGATATCATGAATTTAAAATATGATTATCATAACATTAAAGTTTTAGAAAAGGAAAAAATCTTAGATAAAGATTTATCTTCCTTACTAATTCCAGTTGGATCAATAGATGTCGAAAAATTAAAGACATCTATTGTAACTGGTGATTTAAAAGGACTAGAACCTATAATGAGAGAGGCCATAAAAAAAGCTGAGAATGATTATGAAGAAAATAAAGATTCTCAAAGAATAGATATAATTTTAGATAGATACCTTTATGAAGATATGCTTAAAAGAGCTAAAGAAAGCAAATTTGAGTTTATAGAAGGTTATGTAAAAAGAACTATAGATTTAACTAATATAAAAATAATGCTTAGAGTAAAAGCTCAAGATAAAGACATGAAGTTTTTAGAAGGAGTTTTAATAGAAGGTGGATACATACCACAATCTACACTTATAGAAGGATTAAGTATTAGTTTTGAAAACTTCATAGAAGTAGTATCAAAATATGGATATGATAAAGTTTTAAAATTAGTAGTTGAAGATTATGCTTCAACTAAGAAGTATACTTCAATAGAAGTTCATTCTGATAATTATCTAATGGATTATATAAAAGGTGCAAAAGGAGTAAACTTTGGACCAGAGCCTAT
This sequence comes from Clostridium sp. ATCC 25772, assembly GCF_001573875.1. NCBI lineage: Bacteria > Bacillati > Bacillota > Clostridia > Eubacteriales > Clostridiaceae > Clostridium > Clostridium sp. ATCC 25772. The sequence continues at coordinate 40,516 of NZ_LFRG01000011.1, read as the reverse complement.
AATTGCATATATAATGGCTAAAGAAACGGAACTAAAAGTTGTAAGAATAATACTTGCCGGTAAGCTTAATAAAGTGGAAAGCAATATTATAAGAGAAAGGTTGCGTGATATATATGCATAAGATAGGTGTTATAGGAGATAAGGATTCTGTATTAGCTTTTAAGGCTATAGGAGTTGATGTATTTCCAGTTGTTGAAGTAGAAGAAGCTAGAAAAGCAATAGATAGATTAGCACGTAATGAATATGCAGTTATATTTATTACTGAACAATTAGCGCAGCATTTAGAAGAGACTATTGAAAGATATACTAGAGAATTACTTCCATCTATTATATTAATTCCAAGTAACCAAGGTAGTTTAAACATTGGTAAGAAAAGAGTTAGTGATAATGTTGAGAAGGCTGTAGGTGTAAATATCTTATAGAAAGGTAGGTATGTAGCTTGAAGATCGGAAGAATAGTTAAAGTTTCAGGACCCTTAGTAGTTGCTAAGGATATGGATGAAGCTAATATATATGACGTTGTAAAAGTTGGAGAAAGTGGTCTTATAGGTGAAATCATAGAAATGAGGGGCGATAATGCTTCAATTCAGGTTTATGAGGAAACTTCAGGAATCGGACCAGGAGACCCAGTTGTAACTACTGGAGAAACACTAAGTGTTGAACTTGGACCAGGACTTATGGAGTCTATGTTTGATGGAATACAAAGACCTCTAGATGCATTTATGGAGGCTGCAAAATCTGCATTCCTAACAAAAGGAGTATCTGTTAAATCATTAAGCAGAACTAGAAAATGGGACTTTAAACCAACTGCAAAAGTTGGAGATAAAGTAGTTGCAGGAGATATTGTAGGTACAGTTCAAGAAACTCCAGTTGTACTTCATAAAATAATGGTACCTTATGGAATAGAAGGAACTATAAAAGAAATAAAAGCTGGCGAATTTACAGTTGAAGAAACAGTTTATGTAGTTGAAACTACAAATGGAGATAAAGAATTAACATTAATGCAAAAATGGCCTGTAAGAAAAGGTAGACCATTTGCAAGAAAGTTAAATCCATTAGAGCCAATGACAACAGGACAAAGAGTTATAGATACATTTTTCCCAGTAGCTAAAGGTGGAGCGGCAGCAGTTCCAGGCCCATTCGGAGCAGGAAAAACAGTTGTTCAGCACCAAGTAGCTAAATGGGGAGATGCAGAAATAGTTATCTATGTTGGATGTGGAGAGCGTGGAAATGAGATGACAGACGTTCTTAATGAGTTCCCAGAACTTAAAGACCCAAAAACTGGTGAGAGCTTAATGAAAAGAACAGTTCTTATAGCTAACACATCAAACATGCCAGTTGCAGCAAGAGAAGCTTGCATATACACTGGAATAACAATAGCTGAGTACTTTAGAGATATGGGATATTCAGTATCAATAATGGCTGACTCAACATCTCGTTGGGCAGAGGCGTTAAGAGAAATGTCAGGAAGACTTGAAGAGATGCCAGGAGACGAAGGTTATCCAGCATACCTTGGATCAAGACTTGCTGATTATTATGAAAGAGCTGGTAAAGTTATAGCACTTGGATCAGACGGAAGAGAAGGTGCAGTAACTGCAATTGGAGCGGTATCACCTCCAGGAGGAGACTTATCAGAGCCAGTTACTCAGGGTACTTTAAGAATAGTTAAAGTTTTCTGGGGACTAGATGCACAACTTGCATATCAAAGACACTTCCCAGCAATCAACTGGTTAAATTCTTATTCACTATACTTAGACAAGATAGGCGGATGGATGGATGAGCAAATAGCTAGCGATTGGTCTGAAATCAGAACAAAAGCTATGGCATTGCTACAAGAAGAATCTAGCCTTCAAGAAATCGTAAGACTTATTGGTATGGATGCATTATCAGAAAAAGATAGATTAAAATTAGAGGTTGCAAAATCTATAAGAGAAGACTATCTACAACAAAACGCATTCCACGAAGTTGATACTTATGCTTCACTTGATAAACAATATAAAATGTTAAAACTTGTTTTAGAGTTTGGCGTTCAAGCTGATAAAGCTCTAGAAGCAGGAGTTTACTTAGATAAGATATTAAAAATGACAGTAAGAGATAAGATTGCTAGAAGCAAATATATCCCTGAAGAAGAAATAGACAGAATGGACGATATAGCTAAAGAATTAGCTATAGAAGTAGATAAATTAATCGTGGAAGGAGGTGTCCTAGATGCTTAAAGAATACAGAACAGTTACTGAAGTTGTTGGACCTTTAATGGTTGTTGAAGGTGTTGAAGGTGTAAAATACGATGAACTAGTTGAAATCGAATTACAGACTGGAGAAAAAAGAAGAGGTAAGGTTCTAGAAGTTAACGGAAGCAACGCTATGGTTCAGCTTTTTGAAGGATCATCAGGAATAAACTTAAAAGGAACAAAAGTTAAGTTTTTAGGAAGACCTCTAGAAATCGGCGTATCTGAGGATATGTTAGGTAGAGTATTTGACGGTATGGGAAGACCAAAAGATAATGGTCCAGACATAATACCAGAAAAAAGATTAGATATAAACGGAGAAGCTATAAATCCAGTAGCTAGAAACTATCCATCTGAGTTTATACAAACAGGTATATCTGCAATAGATGGATTAAACACTCTAGTTAGAGGACAAAAACTTCCAGTTTTCTCAGGATCAGGACTTCCACATGCAGAACTTGCAGCTCAAATTGCAAGACAAGCAAAAGTTTTAAACTCTGATTCAAAATTCGCCGTTGTTTTCGCAGCAATAGGTATAACTTTTGAGGAAGCAGAATTCTTCGTAGAAGAGTTTACAAAAACAGGAGCTATAGACAGATCAGTTCTATTTATGAACTTAGCATCTGACCCAGCTATTGAGAGAATAGCTACTCCAAGAATGGCTCTTACAACAGCTGAATACTTAGCATATGAAAAAGGAATGCACGTACTTGTTATCATGACAGACATAACAAACTATGCAGAAGCCCTTCGTGAAGTTTCAGCAGCAAGAAAAGAAGTTCCAGGAAGAAGAGGATATCCAGGATATCTATATACTGACCTTTCTACATTATATGAAAGAGCTGGAAGAATTAAAGGTAAGGAAGGTTCAATAACACAAATACCAATCCTTACAATGCCAGAGGATGATAAGACTCACCCAATCCCTGACCTTACAGGATATATAACAGAGGGACAGATAATTCTTTCAAGAGAATTATACAAAAAAGGTATAATGCCTCCAATAGATGTTCTTCCATCATTATCAAGACTTAAGGATAAAGGTATAGGTAAAGGTAAGACTAGAGAAGACCATGCAGATACAATGAACCAGTTATTCTCAGCTTATGCACAAGGAAAGCAAGCAAAAGAACTTGCTGCTATCCTAGGAGAAGCTGCACTTTCAGATACAGATAAGAGTTTTGCAAAATTTGCTGAAGCATTTGAAGAGCAATATGTATCTCAAGGATTCAATGCTAATAGACCAATAGAAGATACTTTAAAATTAGGTTGGGACTTATTAACTATACTACCTAGAACGGAGCTTAAGAGAATCAGGGACGAATATTTAGAGAAGTATTTACCTCTAAGAGAGGATGATTAAATATGGCAAAACTAAATGTTAATCCAACGAGAATGGAGCTTAGTAAACTTAAAAAAAGACTTACTACAGCTACAAGAGGACATAAGCTTTTAAAAGATAAGCAAGATGAGCTTATGAGAAGATTCATAGATCTTGTTAAATATAACAATAAGTTAAGAGCAGAAGTTGAAGATAATCTTCAAGATGTATTTAAAAATTTCTTTATGGCCAGTGCAGCAATGCCACCAGAAATGCTAGAAGCATCATTAGCATGTCCAAAAGAAAGTATATCAGTAGATGTTTCAACTAAAAACGTAATGAGTGTTAATGTTCCAGTGATGGAATTTATAAGAAAGTTAGAAGGAGACAATGGAAGTATATATCCATATGGTTTCGCTTCTACAACAATAGAACTTGATGAATCTTTAGAAAAATTATACTTAATTCTTCCAAAACTTTTAGAACTTGCGGAAGTTGAAAAATCAACTCAGCTTATGGCAGATGAAATTGAAAAGACTAGAAGAAGAGTTAATGCTCTTGAATACATGACGATACCTCAACTTCAAGAAACAATCAAGTACATTAAAATGAAACTTGATGAAAATGAAAGAGGTGCATTAACAAGACTTATGAAAGTTAAGAGCATGATGGAAGAACAAAAGGCTAAGGCTTCAAATAGTTAAAAAAGGAACTTTTAGTTCCTTTTTTTTATGAAAAGTAATATCATGAACTAGGCATAATTATACTTTTATTTCTTTTCATATGCCTTATTAAAATTATTCATAGAAATATACAGAAATATATTATATAATATATTAGGATTTAAACGGAAAAGACAATTTATAGATTAATTATAAAATATATCTATTTATATATATTTGGAAGGAGAAACTATGGCAATAAGAGAAATTTTACAAGTTGGAGATAAAAGATTGGAATCAGTATGCGAACCAATAAAAAAAATAGATAAAGAGGTTTTAGAATTAGCTAAGGATTTAAGAGATACTTTATATAATTGTGACGGTGTTGGACTTGCAGCACCACAAATAGGAGTGCTAAAAAGAGCAATTCTTATAAATCTTAGAAATGGATCAGACGAAATATTATTATTTAACCCTAAAGTAACAAAGCAATCTGGAAGCGAAAAGGATTATGAAGGATGCTTAAGTTATGTAATGCACGAAGGTGAAGTTGTAAGACCTACAAGTGTTACAGTTGAAGGAATGACTATTGAGGGGAAAAGAGTAAGATACGAAGCAAAAGGATTCTTAGCAAGAGCATTTTGTCATGAAATAGATCACTTAGATGGTATAATGTACATGTCAAAAGCAGAAGTAATGTACGAATTAGTTGAAGAATAGAATATAATAAGAGAAGCTGTCTCAAAGTAAATTTTAGCTTTACTTTAAGACGGCTTTTATATTGAAATTTGATTAAAAACTAAAATTTTACAATTGAAAATTGTGGATGAGACTTATTTTTAGTTTCATCCATTACTTTTAACAAACTATAGCTATAGTTTGCTTTCTCTATAGAGAACTAAGTAAAAATCTAAAACATCATATTTAAAGATATAATGAATAAACTGTAAAAAATGTTTATAGATACTGAATTTTTGATATAATATAATTCATAAAACAAAGTACTCTTTAAATAAAATTTCATTATGATATTATAAAAGAGTACTTTGTTATAAAGTTTTAATTTTCAAAGCCAAAATTGACAAATCTTAAATAAAAAGATTGAAGGTGATTATATGGCAATAAAAAATGAAGAGATGATTTTAGAAGTAGAGCGATTTAATAATACTAAAAAGTGGATAGTCGAAAAAAAGGGAAAAGTGGAAAAAGACTATGAAAAATATGAAGAAAAAATAACAGATTTAAAAAAATCAAGTGGTGGAACCTATAGTAATGACTTATTAATTTATGAAAACTTATTTAAATTTACTAGTGAAAATGTTAAACGATATGAAGAGGCAAGTATAAATCCATATTTTGCTCGTATTGATTTTAGAGAAAAGAGAAGAGATACGGAAACTTTTTATATAGGAAAGTTTGGTCTTAACGATGAAGATAAAAATGAAGAAGTAGTAATTGATTGGAGAGCACCAATTGCTAACTTGTATTATAGTGGTACTTATGGTGAAAGTTATTATTTTTCACCAGTAGGAATAGTAGAAGGTGAACTAAACCTTAAGAGAAAGTTTTTATTAAAGGATGGTTCCCTTACAGATGCCTATGATGAAGGAGTTAATGAAATAATATTAAAAAATAGTATAGAAGGTGAGCAGCTTACTGATGAATTTTTGAAAGTTACTTTAGAACAAAATGTTAGTAGCAAACTTAAAGATGTTGTTGCTACAATTCAAAAGGAACAAAATGAAATAATAAGAGCTTATAAAAATAAACCAATAATAATTCAAGGTTCAGCAGGATCAGGAAAAACTACAGTAGCGTTACATAGGCTCGCATATCTTGTTTACGAATATGATGACGATGTTAAAAATGAGGAAATATTAGTAGTTGCACCTAATAAAATATTTTTAGATTATATATCTGAGGTTCTTCCTAACTTAGGTGTATATAATATGTCTCAGAAAACTTTCGAAGATGTATGTAAAGAAATCTTAGGATATAAGGGCAAAGTTTATGGCAAGGATGAAAAACTTTCTATGTTAATAGAAAGTGATGATAATGAAAAAGTAAAGTATATAAAAGCGTCAAGTAAACTTAAAGGTTCATTGTCATTTAAAATGCTTTTAGATAAGTATATAAAGTATTTAGAAAAACAGGATATAGATGTAGATGATATAAAGATAGAGGAATACGTTTTGTTTTCAAATAAGGAAATAAAAAGGCTTTATGCTAGAGATATGGTACATCTACCTATAAAAAAAAGAAAAGAAGAGATAGAGCGATATTTTAAAAAGAAATTAAAAGATAAAGTTCAAACTATTAAAGAAAAAATAGAAGATGATTACTTTTTTAAAATTAAAGATGTTAAATCTTTAAATATTAAAGAAGAAGAAAAGCGAAAACAAATAATTTTGCTTTATGATGAAAGGGATTTAAAGGTTTCAAAACTTAAAGAACAAGGAAAACTAAAATTAAAAGAGTTTTTTAAGGCGTGGAAGCAAAGAGAAATAACTGAAATATATAAAAAATTATGTTCATCAAAACAACTGTTTAACCATATAACTAATAATCAAATTCCAGAAAATATAGTTGATTTTATTATAGAAACTTCAAAAGAAAACTTCTCAAAAAAAATTATAGATATTGAAGATTTAGCGCATATGGTATATTTAAAATTAAAATTAGAGGGGCTAAATAAAAAATATATTCACATCATAATTGACGAAGCTCAAGATTATAGTTATTTCGAAATGTATTTATTAAACTTATTAAGTAAACAAAATTCATTAACAATAGTAGGCGATTTAGGGCAAGGCATATACAATTATAAAGGTATAAATGATTGGAATAAACTTATTAAAACTGTATTTAATGATGATGCTACTTATATAAATTTAACTCAAAGCTATAGATCTACAATAGAAATAATAGATTTTGCAAATAAAGTTTTAAGTCATCAAAATTTAAATGTAAAACCAGCTAAACCAGTTTTAAGACATGGCGATGTTCCAAGTACAATTGAATTTTTAGATGACAAAGATTTTATAAACAAATTAAATGGTATATGTAGTGATTTAGAAGAAAAAAATAAAGAAAGTGTAGCTATAATATGTAAAACTATAGATGAATGTAAAAAAATAGGTAAAGAGATTAATAAATTAGCAAAATATAAATGGACAATTATAGGGAACAATAGTAATGAAATAAAAAGTAAAAAGATAATTATACCTAGCTATATGACTAAGGGATTAGAATTTGATGCTACTATTATTTATAATTGTAGTGAAGAAAATTATAATAATGAAGATATAGATAAAAAATTATTATATGTAAATTTGACTAGAGCGTTGCATAAAGAATATATATTTTATAAAGGAAAAAAATCTCAACTTATAACTTAAAAAATAATAATTATTACTTGAAAATGATTGTTATATATGTTAAAATATTATCATAAAGAAAATATTTACATATCAAATGATATTTTTTAAGATATAAAGTTATAGAGAAACAAGCTCAAATTTAAATTTATTCAATAACTTTAAAATATTTTTATATAAAATATAGTGTTGAATTCTAAGTGATTCAGAGCATGTCTCACTATTTGGGGTATCCAAGCTTTGGAATGGAAAATTTTAAAAGTCAACTTGGAACCCTATAAGTCAATGTAATATAAAATAAGAATATTGTTTTAAATGGAGGAGTAGAAGATGAAACCAGCTGAATTAAAAAAAGACTTATATTGGGTTGGAGCAAATGACCCAGAGCTTAAAATTTTCGATATAATAATGGAGACAAAAAGAGGTACTACTTACAATTCTTATTTAATAAATGATGAAAAAGTTGTATTATTTGATTCTGTAAAAGATAAGTTTTCAGATGTATTTTTAAATAATATAAAAGAAGTTATCGGTGACAAAGATATAGACTATATAATAGTTCACCATACAGAGTTAGACCATAGTGGATCTTTAATAAAAGTTTTAGAGGCTTATCCTAATGCAACTGTAGTTGCATCAAAAGCTGCATTAAGATACTTAGAAGGCATATTAAATAAACCATTTAATGGAGTTGCTGCATCAGAATCTTTAAATATAGGAAAAAGAACACTTAAGTTTATATCAGCACCTAATTTACATTGGCCAGATACTATGTTCACATATGATGAATACGATAAAGTTCTATTTACATGCGATGTTATGGGATGTCACTATTCTCCGAAGGGATGTATAACAGGAGACTGTGGTGGAGATTATGTAGATGAAATGAAATATTACTTTGATTGCATAATGGGACCATTTAAAAAATTTGTAAATATGGGATTAAATAAAATAGATGGCTTAGAGTTAGATATGGTTGCTCCAAGTCATGGACCAGTTCATATTAAAGAAGATATATCAAAATTTAAAGAATTATATAGAGAATGGGCTAAAGAAGAGCCTATAAATGAAAAAAACATACAGATATTCTATGTTTCAGCTTATGGAAACACAGGAAAAATTGCAGAGTTTATAGGAGATACTATAAATAGAAAAGGTATTAAAGCAGAAGTACATGAGATAACAGGCGAAAATTTATGTGAATTAATAGGAAAAGTTGAAAAAGCTAGTGGAATCTTAATAGGGTCACCAACTATAAATCAAGATGCTGTTGCACCAACTTGGAATTTACTAACTGGTGTAAGTGCTGTTATTAATAGAGGAAAAGCAGCAGAATCCTTTGGGTCTTATGGTTGGAGTGGAGAAAGTGTTCCTATGCTTCATAATAGATTAAAAGAACTTAAATTTAAAACTTTAGATTCTGGATTTAAATTTAACTTTGTTCCAGGGAACGAAGATTTTAAAGCGTGTGAAGAATTTGTAGAAAAATATTTAGAGTTAGTTAAATAGTTAAATAATATTTATGAAAGACTGTTTTGAAATAGAATTTTAATTTTATTTTAAAACAGTCTTTTTATGATGAATTTTATATAAAAGTAATGTCTTAATGTTTTTTTGAAAGGAATTATTATAAGTATGGTAATTTGAAATGAATAAGTTGATTTTTAAGTTTATTCATTTACTTTTAACTATCTATAGTTGTATTTATTTCTATTAATTGATAACAAAAATTTGATGAATAAATTTAAATGTATAATAAAATATATAGCTGAATAATTTAAAAATTTCTTTTAAGTTAAGTTTGAAAGCTTACAAAAAAATAAAAAATAGATTCGTATTCTTTTATAGGTATATAATTCTAACTTTATTTTAGGGATATTTTGTCGAAAAAGTTTTTACCACTAAAAAAGATTAATAGAAATTTAAAAGATTTTATTACTTCGACAATAATTACTTTTTTCCACGGTGTTGATAATATATAATTATATTGAGGTTGAAAAATATGGGTGAATTTATAATTAATAGAATAAAGTATTACAGAAATTTACTAAGAATAACTCAAAAGGAATTATCAGAGGGACTATCTAGCTCTAATTATATATATATGCTAGAAAATGGTAAGAAAAAATTATCTATGGCTATGGCTGTGAAACTAGCTAATAGATTTAATGAACTATCACAGGAAAAAGGAATAATTTTAAATATAGCAGCGAAAGATTTGTTAAGGACATCAGAAGAAATAATAGAAGAGCATTATACGAAAGAGTTTGAAAATTTAAAAAAATACAAATATGATTTTGAAAAATTTGAAAAATTATTAGATAAAGTAACTGAAAATAAAATTATAAATTTAATGATAAAGATAAATAAAGAAATTGGAGAAAATGAGTATAAAGAAAATAATTGTAATTTGGCATTAAAATATTTACAAACTGTTTTAGATTTTATATTAGAATACCCATTTTCAGAGGAATTTGAATTTATAGAAGTAGAAGTTCTAAATAGAATAGGTTCATGTTATTATAAACTTGAAAATTTTGAAATTTGTATGGATTATTTTAAGAGGGCTTATGAAAAATATGAAGTTTATCATATAAATGACGAAGAGTTGTTAGGAAAAATTTTATATAATATAGGCCTTACAATTTATATAATTGGAAGATATGATGAAGCTATTTATTATTTAAATGAAGCATTAAAATTAAATAATATAAATAATCAAGAAAAAACTAAGATAAATATAATAAAAGCTAATATTTATCATAATACAGAGCAATATCTTGAAGCTTTAGAAGTATATGAAGAAATAGAAAAATATGAGAAAAGTTATTTAGTATATTATAATATGTCTATCATTTCAGAAAAATTAGGTTTAGAAGATAAAAGTGGAGAATATCTTAATAAATCTATGAATTTACAACTAGATGATAATTCAGAATTGACGACTAATACTTTGTTGCAACTTAGTTACATGTATAGTCAAAATAACAAATTAAGAGAAGCCCTAATTTGTTCTGAAAAGGCGCTTGTAAATGCTAGAAAGTTTTATCAGGTAGATAAATATGTAGAATGTTATCAAAGTATTTTTGAAATTTTAAAATCAATGAAGAAAATAGAAAGATTTGAAGAATATGTGGAAGATATACTTTACGAGATTAATATATACCATGAAAATTATAAAATTTTATATAATATAACATTATTATTATTTCAGTATACCAGTGAAATATCTAAATTAGATATTGGATTAAATATTATTAATAAAATAAAGGGAGGAGTATAAGTTATGAAAAATGTTAAAAAATTTTTAGTAGGTGGTATGTTAATTATTGGATTATTTGGCATTATAGGAAATACTCAATTAGTAGATACAGCATTAAAATCTCAGGATATAGCAAATCCAGGACCAAGTAGAATAGTAGTAAAAGCATAATAATATTTTAAAAATATAAATCAAAAGCTACATTGTATTTAACAATGTAGCTTTTATTTTATATATTTTTAGAAATAAAATCTATAAGATTTAAACATAGGTCTATAGTTTTTTCGCCATCTTCAAGTTCTGTGTTTAATTCTACAAAGTCCATAGATTTTACCTTACCACTATTAAAAAGTAGTTGTAAGGACGATTTAGCCTCATCTGTAGACATACCATGTGGAACAGGTGTTCCAGTACCAGGTACAAATTCTGAGTCTATACAGTCTATATCAAAGCTTAAATGTACGTTGTCTATATTTTTCTCTTTTAGATTTGATAAAATCTCGTTAATTATAAATTTAATTCCCTTTTCTTTTACATCAACAGTAGAATAAAGATTAATTCCTTCCTCTTCAATTAAAAGAGTTTCACCTTTATCTAAATCTCTAGCACCGATTAGATAAACGTTTTTAGGATTAACTTTTTTACCATCAAAGTATAAATTAGTAAGAGATGAATCTCCAAATCCCATAGCAGCACCAAGAGGCATACCATGTACATTTCCAGAAGGTGATGTGTCAGGTGTATTTATATCACCATGAGCATCAATCCAAATAACAGCAAGATTATCAAAGTATTTACTAGCACCACAAATACTACCTAATCCTAGTGAATGATCACCACCTATTACTAATGGAAAAGAGTCAGAGCTTAATGAATTATATACTGATTGAGCTAAATTTTTATTAACTCCTAATATTGTATCAATATATTTCATATTACTATGACAAGAAAACTTATCACATTCTTTAACCTGAGGAACATATATGTTTCCAAGGTCAAATACATCATGATTTTGTTTTTCTAAAATTTGTAATAAGCCTTTTTCTCTAAGTTTATTTGGTGCTAAATCAACACCTTTTCTATCACAACCTAAAAATAAAGGCACTCCGATAACATTTATTTTCATAAAAAATTCCCCCTTTGCGATTTTAAATTATATAATAAAATGGAGTAAAATATAAGGGGTTTTTGAAAAAGAATTTAAATTTAAATATTATAAAAATTATAAAAATTATAAAAAATGTTAAGATTATAATAAAAGCCCTTGATATTTAGTTATATAATATAATAGATTTATAATAATAAAAGGAGGAAATGTTTTGGATAATAAGAAAATAATAAACTTTTTAGAAGAATGTGACTTAGAGGATGTAAAAGATAAATCCTTTGATAAGTCTAAAAGTATATTTAAGTTTACATATTACTTTGATGACTTAGAATTAGAATCAGCGTCAGAATATGCTGATGATGAATGCGAAGAGGAGAAACAAAGTGAAAGCTGGTATTATGATTATTTGTTGCCATATTTAACTGATTTTGCAATGGATAATGTAGAAGACGTAATTAATGATTGCAGCGAAGAAATGGATTTAAATTATGAATTAATATGTTATGAGCCAAGTGAAGATAATTTTGAACATATTAATTTTTTAGTAATATTTTCAAAAGAAGAAATAGAGAATGTGGATGATATAGTATTCAGTGTACAGTAAAAAATAAAGCAAGCTTTAATTAATTTTAGTTTTAAAGCTTGCACAACTTAACTATGTACAAGTGAATACTAAATAAAATATTTTTGGTACTCAACTATATATTTATCCAATTTTTGAGAATAATTAACTACTTTTGAGTCAGTTATACAATTTTCCACTAAAAGTAAATTTAAGATCTTTTTGTAACAATTAATTTTCTCTTCTAAAATTTGTGTATCTATCCCCATAATAATCCTCCAAGTAATTATTTTTTACTATTTTTTACAAATAAATTGTAACAAAAATAAGAAGGAAAGTTAAGCATTTTATTTTGTCAAATTAGTACAAAATATCCTAATAAATGTCAAATGTTACAAGTAAAAGCAAAAATAATTATCGAAATTTAAATTTATATCTTTAAAGTCTTGGGAAATTAAAGTAAAATATAAACAGTTAAATGTAAAAAAAAATCGAAGAAAAGAGAGGTAATAAGTAATGGATCATGATGAAATGGTTAAACGTATAAATGAATTATACAAAAAAAGTCAAGAAGAAGGTTTAACAGATGCTGAAAAAGAAGAGCAACAAACTTTAAGACAAAAGTACATAAATAATGTGAAAAGAAATTTTAGAGCACAATTAGATGGTATAGAAAGAATACCTCCTAAAGGAACTAAAAATTAAAAAGGAGATTTACTATGGTTACAGTAAGAAACCTAGTTGAAAATTTTAATTTGGAAATTCTTGTGCAAGGAGATAATCAAAAGGAAATACAGGCCTGTGATATAAATAGGCCTGGACTTCAACTAGCAGGATACTATGAAGATTTTGATAATAATAGATTGCAGATTTTAGGGAAAACAGAATATGGTTATTTCAAATCATTACCAGAGGAAATAAGAAAAGAAAGAATAGAGAATTTTTTTTCTTTGGATGTTCCATGTATAATAATTACTAGATCTTTAAATATAGATAGTGAACTTATAGAGGCTGCAAAGAAAAAGAATATTTGGATGCTTAGAACAAGTATGAACGCTACTAAATTTATAGGTAAAATAACTAATTATTTAGAATTAGAATTAGCCCCAGAAACTAGGCTACATGGAGTGCTAGTTGATGTGTATGGTATCGGCATTTTAATTACTGGAGAAAGTGGAATAGGAAAAAGTGAAACTGCACTTGAATTAATAAAAAGAGGTCATAGATTGGTGGCAGATGATGCTGTAGACATAAAACAGGTTGATGGAATATTACATGGTACATGTCCATATGTTACAAAAGGTATGCTAGAAGTAAGAGGTATGGGTATTATAGATATATCCGCAGTATATGGATTAAGTGCAATAATTCCTAAAAAAATTGTAAAAATGGTTATAAGCATAGAGAACTGGGATGCAGATAAATATTATGAAAGATTAGGAATTGATAAAGAAGAAATAGAAATTCTAAATGTCAAAGTTCCTAAGGTAACATTGCCAATAAGACCGGGAAGAAATTTGGCGGTTATAATAGAGGCTGCAGCAGTAAACTTTAGATATACAGTAACTCAGAAGATAACAGCAGTAGACACTATAGAAAAAAGGATTAATGAGCTGAATAATATAGAAAAGTAAAGAAAATGTTAAAAAAATTTGAACAAATTATAAATTTATAGTTAAAAAATGTTTGAAATTTTTAGAAAAGTCTAGTAAAATATAAATTGAAATTAAGAGAAAGTTAAAATTATTTAAACTTTTCTCAATATTTATTATAAAAGGGGGAGCAGGCAATGGCAGATTTAACAAAAAAATATGAATTAGCTTGGGACAAATACAAAAAAGAGGATTTAAAAAAAGTATTTTCACTATCAGATGAATATATAGACTTTATGTCTAAATGTAAAACAGAAAGAGAATGTGTTAAAGAATTTATAGAATTAGCTGAAGCTCAAGGCTATAAAGATATAAATACATACATTGCAAATGGAACTAACTTAAAAGCTGGTGACAAAGTGTATGCTAATTGTATGGGAAAAACTTTAGCTTTATTCTTAATAGGTTCTGAATCAGTAGAAAAAGGATTCAATATTTTAGGAGCTCATATAGACTCTCCAAGATTAGATTTAAAACAAAATCCACTATATGAAGATTCAGATTTAGCGCTTTTAAAAACTCATTACTATGGTGGAATTAAAAAATATCAATGGACAACATTACCATTAGCAATACATGGTGTAGTTTGTAAAAAAGATGGTTCAGTTGTTGACGTAGTAATCGGAGAAGATGAAAAAGAACCAGTAGTTGGAATATCTGATTTATTAATTCACTTAGCAGGAGATCAAATGGCTAAAACTTTAGCTAAAGGTGTTGAAGGTGAAGCTTTAAATGTTTGTATAGGAAGTATTCCAGTTGAAGATAAAGAAGCTAAAGATAGAGTTAAATTAAATGTATTAAGATTATTAAATGAAAAATATGGAATAGATGAAGAAGATTTTGTTTCAGCAGAATTAGAAGTGGTTCCAGCTGGAAGAGCAAGAAGTTATGGATTAGATAGCTCAATGGTTATGGCTTATGGACATGATGATAGAGTATGTTCTTACACTTCATTTGAAGCAATGATGAAAATAAAAGAAACTAAGAAAACTTGTATAACATTATTAGTTGACAAAGAAGAAGTTGGAAGCCAAGGTGCTACAGGAATGCAATCAAGATTCTTTGAAAACACTGTTGCTGAAGTTGTAAACTTAATGGGAGATTATAGTGATCTTAAAGTAAGAAGAGCATTAGCTAATTCAAAAATGTTATCTTCAGATGTTAGTGCTGCATTTGATCCAAACTATGCATCAGTAAGTGAAAAACAAAACAATGCATTCTTCGGAAAAGGTATTGTTTTCAATAAATATACAGGTGCTAGAGGAAAAGGTGGATGTAACGATGCTAACCCAGAATTTATAGCACAATTAAGAGCTATAATGGAAAAACACAATGTTTCTTGGCAAACATCAGAACTTGGAAAAGTTGACCAAGGTGGCGGTGGAACAATCGCTTACATCTTAGCTGAATATGGAATGGAAGTTATAGATTCAGGTGTTGCACTACACAACATGCATGCTCCATATGAAATAGCAAGTAAAGCTGATATATACGAAGCATTTAGAGCATACGAAGCATTCTTAATAGAAGCATAATATAGATAAAAATATAATTTATAACTCTAGATTAAAATCCCTATAGAGTAATAAAATTTAAAAAGAGTGTCTCAAATGATTTTAATCATTAAAAGGGACACTCTTTATTTATTTATTTATATCATAGGAATTAACACAAATTACCTTTAATTTCATAATATAAAACTATGTAACAAATACAAAAAAGTATTAAATATTATAGAAATATGTTGCATAGGGATTTGAACTTTAATTTTAATTTATAAGTTAATCTTTGAGGCTTGAACCCTATATATAAGCTAAGCAAGTTGAGGAAGTGTTTGTTGTGAGTTTTATAACGAAATCTATGTACTTAACAATGATAACTTTAGGAGGTAGTGTTAAAAGGCACTTTGAAAAAAACACAATAAATTCTTATGAAAAGAGTATGAGTACTTTAAAATGTATAATAAGAAGAAGTAGCAAAAGCGATTTTGGCAAGAAACATGATTTTATAAATATTAAAAATTTAAAAGAATATAAGGAAAAGGTACCGATATCAACATATGATGACTATGAAAAATACGTTATGAAAATGTGTAGAGGGGAAAAAAACATTTTAGTTTGTGATAATATAAAGTATTTTGCATTAACTTCAGGAACTACAGGTAAACAAAAGTTAATTCCAACAACTAGAAAAGGAATTAAAGTTGGGGCAAAATACATGGGTATTTTAACAGAAAGAATATTATATGAAAATTTAAAAGAACAATGGAACTATGGAAAAGGAGTTATGCTTACAGATATAGTAAATACCAGATATACTATATCAGGCATACCTATAAGTTCCGCTACATCAGGTGGAATGAAATCTATAAAGTCTATAATACCTTTTATATGGACTTCACCTATAGAAGTTATGAGTATGAATGATAAAGAAAGTGCACTATATCTTCATATTCTTTTTGCATTAAGGGATGAAAATTTAAGTTATATAAGTGGAGTTTTTATATCTAGTATATTAGATTTTTTTAGAATTATGGAAAAACAGTGGGAAAATTTAGTTTATGATATTTCCCATGGAACTTTAAATGAAAATTTAAAAATAGAACCAGAATTTAGAAAGGTACTTTTAGAGAAAAATTATCCACTAAAAAAAAGAGCAAGTGAAATTGAAGGTGAATTTAAAAGAGGTTTTAAAGGTATAGCGAAAAGGCTTTGGAAATCTATTGTGTATATAGCAACTGTTACTGGTGGAAGCTTTTCAGTATATGATGATAAGGTTAATTATTATAGTGGTAACTTAATTATATATTCTAATGCATATGCTGCATCAGAGGCTGTTATTGGAATGAATCCTAATGTTGGTAAAATAAGTTATGTAGTTCTTTCAGATACCGCTTTTTATGAATTCATACCTATAGAGTGCAGTGAAAATAATATTATAACTAAGACTATAAATGAACTTGAAATAGGAAAAGTGTATGAAATTGTAGTTACTAACTTTTCAGGTCTTTATAGATACAGAATCGGGGATGTTGTCAAAGTTATAGGATATTATAACAATAGCCCTGAAATAAAATTTTTATATAGAAAAAATCAACTTTTAAATATGGCTTCAGAAAAAACAACAGAAGCACATGTGACAGAGGCATTAAGAAGAACTTCACAAAAATTAAAATTAGATATAGTGGATTATTCAACTATGGAAGATAATAATGTTACTCCAGGAAGATATATTTTTTATATGGAAATTAGAGATTCTAAAGAAAGTAATATTATAGCTGAAACCTTAGATAAAGAACTATGCAAAACCAATTTTGCCTATGGAAGATTTAGAAAAAATAAAAAATTAGGGGAAATTAAAGTTATACTATTAAGAGAAAATACTTTTTCGAAAATCAAGAGTTATATGATCCAAAAAGGAGTATCGAAAAATCAATTAAAAATACCAAGAATAATAAGGGATAAAGAAATACTTAAAATGTTGAATGAAAACTCTAAATGATATATGATATAGAAAATAAAAGCAATGTTAGTCACTAAATAAATTAGTTTGGTGATTATTAGTAGGAGTGAATTTATTGGAGTCAGTAATTATTCATGTAGATATGGATGCTTTCTTTTCTTCAGTTGAAGTTATGGATAATCCAAGTTTGAAAAATAAACCAGTTATTGTAGGGGGAGTGTCAGAAAGAGGGGTTGTAGCTACATGTTCTTATGAAGCTAGAAAATTTGGAGTAAGTTCTGCAATGCCTATATATAAAGCAAAAGCGTTATGTCCTAAGGGTATATTTTTGCCTACAAGGCACCACAGATATAAAGAAGTATCTAATATGGTTTTTGAACTTCTATATGAAATTACAGATAAAATAGAGCCTGTAAGTATAGATGAAGCATATATGGACATAACTGATTTGAAAGAAAATCCAGTAGTTGTAGCGCTGAAAATTAAAAGCATGATTAAGATGGAATTAGGTCTTAATATATCTATCGGAATATCATATAATAAATTTTTAGCTAAGCTTGCATCAGATTGGAATAAACCTAACGGATTAAAAGAAATAAAAAAAGAAATGATTCCAGATATACTGATGGATCTTTCAATAAAAAAAGTTCATGGATTAGGTAAAAAATCTGTAGAAAAGCTTAATAATATAGCTATTTTTACTATAAGGGATTTATATGATTTACCTATAGAGTTTATGCAAGAATATTTTGGAAGACAAGGTGTAGATATATATAATAGAATTAGAGGAATTGATAATAGGAGTGTTTCGGCGATTAGAGAAAGAAAATCCGTAGGTCGCGAAACTACTTTAAAAAAAGATACAAAAGATAAAACCCAACTTAAAAGATATCTTTTGAATTTTTCAAGAGATATAGCAACTCAACTTAAAAAGGCAAACTTTAGCGGGAAAACCATAACAGTAAAAATAAAAACAGCTTCTTTTGAAAACCATACAAAAAGCAAGACTTTAAATAAATATGTATTTGATGAAGAAGAAATATACAATGAAGGGGAAAAAATATTAGATAGTATAGAGCTTACAGAGGATATAAGGCTTATAGGAATATCTATATCATCACTAAAAAAAGATTTAGTAGAGCAATTAACATTATTTTAGAAAAAAGCATTGGAATGAGGGGAAAAATTGAAAAAAATATTAAGATTATTAACACCTGTAATGTTAATGTTATCATTAACATTAGTTGGGTGTGAGTTTAAAAATAAAGATAAAGTGGAACTTAGCTTGAATAAGTTATTAGAGTATAAGGACTCTTATGTTGGTGATAATAGTGCAGTTGGAAATATATTATCAGAATTAAATATACTATCAGAATTACCCTTAAATGAATCTGGTAATGGTTTTGAACTTAAAACAGATGAAAAGCCCTATGAGATAACTGTAAGCTACAATTTAAAGGATGATTTAAAAGAAGAAATATTAGAAAAAAATGCAGTGGTATTATTTGCACTAATAAAAAATGTTGATATTATTAATTTTAAAATTGAAAATTTAGATAATAAAGTATACAAATATAATAAAGATGAATTAAATGAAAAATATAAAGTGGATTTTACAAAATTATCACAGGATAAAGAAAGTTTACAAAAATTTCTTTATAATTAACAGTAAAAAATAGGTAGTATAAAAATTGATATTATCCCTCTAAAGTAGACAGGGCAAATAACCAAATCTATTTTGGAAGGATTATATCAAAAATCATACTACCTATTTTTATTTATATAAAGCATCTAAAAATTCTTTAGCTTTAGTTGAGTTCATTATTATAGAACCAAGGTCACTATGTTTAGAATCATTTTCTATTCCATGAAAGTCAGAACCACAAGTTAATAGTTTATTAAACTTTCTTCCGAGATTTATATATTTAGCGGTGTCATATTCACTATGAATGGAATAATAAGCTTCGATACAATCGAAATCATAATTTTTAATTAACTCTTCTACATTAGATTTTTTTATAAGACAGGGGTGTGCAAGAGAGACAATTGCATTATGTTTTTTTAATATTTTAATTCCGTCCTCTAAAGTAATATTTTTATTCTCAACATAAGCAGGGCTATCTTTACTTATAAATTTTTCGAAAATTTCATTAAAAGTATAATTATACCCTCTTTTTATTATAGCTTTAGCTATATGAGGTCTTGCTATTATATAGTTGTCTTTTATATCTTCATAGGATATTTCTATATTAAAATAGTTTTTTAGGTTTTCAATTATTTTCTTTGCTCTATTAATTCTAGATTCTTTTAATTCTTGTAAAAAGCTTTGCAAAGTATCCATTTTATAGGATTCATCTTTAAAATAACCAAGAACATGTATACTTTCTTTGTTATGGACAGTTGAAAGTTCTATACCTGGAATTATCTTTATGTTTTTATTAGCACTATATTTTAAAGCCTCATCTATACCATTTGTTGTATCGTGGTCAGTTATTGCTAAAAAATCTACATTATTCTTTATAGCTTTATCTACTAACTGAGAAGGAGTACATCTTCCATCAGAAGCAGTGCTATGAGTATGTAAATCAAATTTCATAATAAATTCCCCTTTCTTTTACACAAATTTCATTTTTAAATGAAATTTTTCAGTATAATGAAAATATAAATCAAAAAATTTAAGAAATAGCAAAAAAATGTTATCAAAATATTTTTTCTTTTAAAATTAAGGAAAAATAACACATATTTTTGCTATAATACATTTAACAACTAGTAAACTATGTATTAATATTATTATAAACTTAAATGAAATACATTCAACAATGTAAAATTATTTGTATCATTAGAGGGAGGCAAGTTTTGGAAAGAAAAGTAGCTGTAAAAAAAATATATAGACATTTTAAAAATAAATTATATTTTGTAGAGGATGTTGCAACGAACACAGAAACAGAGGAAGTTATGGTAGTATATAGAGCACTTTATGGAGAATATAAATTATTTGTAAGACCTATAGACATGTTTTTAGAAAAGGTACCAAAAGAAAAAGAAAACCCAACAGGACAAGAGTATAGATTTATGGAAGTAGAATAAAATTTTCTTTAAAGGTGGGGTATTATGTTTTTAATGATAGACAATTATGATTCTTTTGTTTATAACTTAGTTAGATACTTAGAAGAAATAGAAGAAGAAACTATAGTTTTTAGAAATGACAAAATAACTTTAGAAAAGATAGAAGAAATAAACCCAGAAGGGATAATTATTTCTCCAGGACCTAAAGCACCTAAGGATAGTGGAATTGTATTAGATGCTATTGATAGGTTTAAAGGAAAAATTCCTATTTTCGGTGTATGCTTAGGACACCAATCTATAGGTTACGCTTTTCATGGGAACATAGTAAAAGGTAAAGTTCCAGTACATGGCAAAATAAATTTGGTGAACCATGACAAGGAAGGGGTTTTTAAAAATATAAAAAATCCTTTTAATGTTACTAGATACCATTCCTTAATAATAGAAAAAGAGTCTTTGCCAGAGTGTTTGAAAATTACAGCACAAACGGAAGATGGTGTTATTATGGGAGTAAGACATAAAAAATATCCAATAGAAGGGGTTCAATTTCATCCAGAAGCTGAACTTACAGAGTTTGGACACGAAATTTTAAAGAATTTTATAAATAATACAAGAGAATGGAATATCCAAAATAGATAAAAATTTATTTATAATATAATTTAAGGCATAATCAAATAAATAATAAACAGGTATTCTCGCATATTTGGACTCTTATTTATTTTCATATGTCTAAACCTTGTACTGGATTATAGGGCTTTAAGATTAACATTATACTAATAGTTGTAAACTCTTAACTGACTATAGTTGTACTTTTAAAACCCTATATTTGACATAATTTTGAGGGGGATATAATATGGATTTTAAACTTAAAAAAATTACTACTGATTTAAATTCCTTTGAAATTTTTAATATATTTAAGGATTTTAAAGAAGTTATATTTTTAGAAAGTCAAAGAGATTTTTCCACTATGGGTAGATATTGTTTTATAGGTATAAATCCTTATAAAACTTTTAGATATAAAAATGGTGTTTGTACTGTGAATGGTGAAGATATTAAAGAAGATTGTTTTCTTTATTTAGATAAAATATTTAAAGCTAATAAATTTGAAAATAATAGTGATTTGCCATTTATAGCTGGTGGTATAGGATATTTTTCTTATGATCTTGGTAAAGACATAGAGGATTTGCCAAATAAATCTATAGAAGATGTAGTTATACCAAACTGTTATTTTAATTTTTATGATAACATTATTATTTATGATAATGTTACTAAAAGTTGCCATGTAACAGCGTTAGGAAAGTTAAAAGATAGTGATTGTAGCATAGTAGACATTGAAAACTTAATAAAAAGAGGGCATAAACTGGAATCGGAAGATTATTCAAACTTAAAATATAAAATAGATGAGTTTAAATCTAACTTTGAAAGAGATGAGTATATAAATGCTGTATCTAAAGTAAGAAGTTATATAGAAAGTGGCGACATTTATATAACTAATTTAACTCAAAGATATGAAAAGGAAACATTAAAAAAACCATTTGATATATATAAAACTCTTAGAACTATAAATCCGGCTCCTTTTGCAGCATATATGAATTTAGACGGATTTGATATAGTATCATCTTCACCTGAGAGATTTTTAAAAGTTTATAATAATGTAGTTGAAACTAGACCTATAAAAGGGACAAGACCTAGAGGAGAAAATAAAGAAGATGATTTAAAATTTAAAAATGAACTTATAAATAGTGAGAAAGATAAATCTGAACTTTTGATGATAGTAGATTTGGAAAGAAATGATTTGAGCAAAGTTTGTAGTGCTGGTTCTGTTAAAGTTACGGAATTGTTTAAATTAGAAGAATACAGTACTGTATTTCACTTAGTATCTACAGTAGTTGGAGATATAAAAGAAAAATATTCTTCTATAGATTTAATTAAAGCAGCATTTCCTGGTGGGTCTATAACTGGTGCACCTAAAATACGTTCCATGGAAATTATAGATGAAATAGAAAAAGTGAATAGAAATATTTATACAGGTGCTATTGGATATATAGGATTTGATGGCAATGTTGATTTAAATATTGTAATAAGAACTATTCTTCTAAAAGATAATAAAGCTTATTTTGGCGTAGGTGGAGGGATAACCTATGAATCAGAAGAAGTTATGGAGTATGATGAAACTTTAGATAAAGCTAAAGCATTGATGAAGGCACTAAGTTAAATTTGTTTGTAAAGTGAATATATTATATATTAAAAGAAATTGAATTACAGTTTAATCCTAAATTATTAGCTAACTACAGTTATACTTGTTTTTTCAACTAATAATAAGGATTTGATGAGTAAACTTAAATAGGAGATTGTTTCCCTATATAGAAAGTGGTGAAATAATTTGAAAAATATAACATTAGATGATGGATATTCCTTCGGTAGGGGATGTTTTGAGACAATTCTTGTTAAAGATAAGCCTGTATTATTAAAAGAACATATAAAAAGACTTAATGATTCTTTAAAAATATTAAAAATAGATAAAACCATTACAGTGAATGAAGTTATGGATAAAATAGAAGCTTTAAAAATTAGAGATAAAGCTTTAAAAATAATGGTTTCTAGAGAAAATGTTATATATAATTCAAGAGAGATAGCCTATAAGGAAAGTGATTATTCAAAAGGTTTTAATATAACTATGAGTAATGTAAAAAGAAATGAGAATTCAGATTTAACTTATATAAAATCTTTAAATTATTTAGAAAATATTATAGAAAAAGAAAAAGCTAAGAATAAAGGGTTTGATGAGGTTATATTTTTAAATACTGAAAATTATATTGCAGAAGGTGCTGTTTCTAATGTATTTTTTATAAAAAACGACATAATTTACACTCCTTCTATAGAATGTGGTATTTTGCCTGGAATAATAAGAGGATTTTTGGTGGATAACATAGAAAATATAGGATATAAGATTGTAAAAGGTCGTTTTACAAAAGATGAACTATTAAATTGTGATGGTGCCTTTATAACTAATAGCTTAATGGGAATTATGAAGATAAATTCGTTAGATAATATTAAAATTAATGAAAATCATATGGTAGATAAAATAAGATCATATTATGTATCAACATTAAAATAATACGTACAAATTTAAAATTTACAACTATAGGGAATGGAAGTGTTTAAGATGATAGATGAATTAAAAATTAGAAAAGCTGTTACTATGATTATAGAAGCCATAGGCGAGGATCCTAATAGAGAAGGTCTTATAGGCACACCAGACAGAATTGCAAGAATGTATGCAGAGATTTTTTCAGGACTTGAAGAAGATCCAAAATGCCATTTAGAAAAGACATTTACAGTAGAAAATGATGATATAGTTATAGAGAAAGATATAACTTTTTATTCAATGTGTGAACATCATTTTGTACCTTTTTATGGCAAAGTGCATATAGCTTACATACCCAATGGTAAAGTTGCAGGACTTAGCAAGCTTGCAAGAACAGTAGAAGTTTTTGCAAAAAGACCTCAACTTCAAGAGAGGCTAACATCTCAAGTTGCAGAAGCAATGATGAAAAATTTAAATACTAAGGCAGTTATGGTTATTATAGAGGCAGAACACATGTGTATGACTATGAGAGGTGTGAAAAAACCTGGAACGCAGACAACAACTATGGTGTCAAAAGGTGCATTTAAAGATAATATAGCACTTCAAAATCAAGTTTTATCATTACTAAAACTTTAGAAAAAACGGTGTTTAAATGAATGATAAAATAAATTCTATACTTAAAAATACTTATTTTAAAGAAGCTTTAAGAAAGCTTAACAATTTAGAAGGAAATAGAATGTTTTGCATTCATGGAATAGAGCATTCCATGGATGTGGCAAGGATAGGCTATATAATTTCTTTAGAACAAAAGTTAAATATACCTAAAGAATTGATTTATGGAGCGGCCTTATTACATGATTTAGGAAGAGTTATGGAATATGAAAAAAACATTCCGCATGATAAAGGAAGTGTTATTTTAGCAACAAAAATATTAGAGGAATGTTTATATTCTAAAGAAGAGTGTGAAGAGATTATAAAAGCTATATCTTCTCATAGGGAAAAAGAAAGTGAAAAAAGTATTTTAGGTGATATTCTTTATAAGAGTGATAAATTGTCTAGAATGTGTTTTTCTTGCAAGGCTAAGTCTCAATGTTATTGGAATGATGAGAAGAAAAATTTAAAAATAAAATATTAAGTTTTTGTATGTGGTGAATGGTTTTAATAAGCTATTCACCATATACAATTAGCTTATTATAGGAGTGATTATTTTGGCTAGAATAATGAAAATTGGAAATAGAGAATTTGATTTACATGAAAGAACTATAATAATGGGAATACTTAATGTTACTCCAGATTCTTTTTCAGATGGAGGAAATTTTAATACGGTAGATAATGCAGTTAAAAGGGCCATAGAAATGATAAAAAATGGTGCTGATATAATCGATATAGGTGGAGAATCTACAAGACCAGGTCATAAATCAGTAGGATTAGAAGAAGAATTGGAAAGGGTAATTCCTGTAATAAAAGCTATAAGAAAGGAAACGGATATACCAATATCTATAGACACATATAAAGCTGAGGTTGCTAGACAAGCAATTGAAAATGGTGCGTCTTTAATAAATGATGTATGGGGATTTAAGAAAGATCCAGAGATTGCTAAAGTTGCAGCAAAGTATAATGTACCGTGTTGTCTAATGCATAACAGAGATAATAAAGAATATAAAAATATAATTTCAGATATGATTGTAGATTTAGAAGAAAGTATAAATATAGCTTTAGACGCTGGAGTTAAAAAAGAAAATATAATACTTGATCCTGGCGTAGGCTTTGCAAAAACTTATGAGGATAATCTTGTTGTAATGAAAAATCTTAAAGAGTTTAAGAAAATGGGGTATCCAATTCTTCTTGGAACTTCAAGAAAATCTTTTATAGGTAAAGCGCTTAATATTGAAGAACCAAAAGATAGATTAGAAGGAACTTTATCAACAACTGTTATGGGAATAATGGCAGGATGCGAGTTTATAAGAATTCATGATGTTAAAGAAAATAAAAGAATTGCAACTATGACGGATATTATTTTAAAGAGTAAATAAAACTTTTAACTCTTAACTAAAAAAATCTGTTAGTTATTGAAAAAATATTAATCTTAAATTTTCTCACTTGATAAATGAATAAGTTTAAAAGTCAACTTGGAACCCTATTTAAGAACAAAAATTTAAAGATTAAAGTAGTTTTTCTATATATAATAAGTATTTAAAATTAGCAAAAAACTTAAGATAATGTTTAGGGAGTGTTTGAATGGATAAAATATTTATAAAAGATTTAGAAATTTTTGCAAACCATGGTTATTTTCAAGAAGAGAAGAATTTAGGACAAAAATTTGTATTAACAATGGAAGTAGAACTTGATTTAAGCAAAGCAAGTAGTGAAGATAATTTAGAAGATACTGTTCACTATGGAATACTTTGCGATGAAATAGAAAAAGAATTTACTAAAACTAGTTATGATTTAATTGAAACAGCATGTGAAGAGCTGATTAATTCTATAATGCTTAAATATAATACTATTAATAAAATAAGTTTAGAATTAAAAAAACCTTGGGCACCAGTAAAAAAACATTTAGACTATGTTTCTATAAAGATGGAACGCTCATGGCATGAAGTTATAATTGCTGTTGGTGCAAACATTGGTGACAAAAAGAAAAATATTATGGATGCCTTTGAAATAATAGATAATTCTAAACACACTAAAATAGTAGAGATTGCTGATTTTTATGAAACAGAGCCATTTGGTTATGAAGATCAAGATATGTTTTTAAATACAGCCATAAAAATAAAGACAATGCTTAGTCCTAAAAGACTTATGGAATATCTACTTGAAGTAGAAAAAGATTTAAAAAGAGAAAGAATAATAAGATGGGGACCAAGAACATTAGATTTAGATATAATCTTCTATGAGGATTTAATTAGTTATGAAAAAGATATAATACTTCCTCATCCAAGAATGGAGGAAAGATTATTTGTATTAGATCCATTATGTGATATAGTACCGTATAAAGTGCATCCTATATTAAATAAAAGGGTAATTGATATAAAAAAAGAATTGGAAAATAAATAAAAAATATAAACTAAATGAGTATAATATACTATAGGGAAACAAGCTCCAATTTAAATTTATTCAATAACTTTAAAATATTTTTATATAAAATATAGTGTTGAGTTCCAAGTGATTCAGAGCATGTCTCACTATTTTGGGTATCTAAGTTTTGGAATGAATAATTTTAAAAGTCAACTTGGAACCCTATAGGTAAAATAAAAGTTTATTAAAAAAAGAGGGCATTTTTAATTGCCCTCTTTTTCTTCTTTAGATTCATTAGGTTCTTTTATAGGTTCTTTTATAGGTTCTTTTATAGGTTGTTCTTTTTCAATATTTTCTCTTTTATCTGTTATATCTTCTTCATCTTTGTTTAATGAATTATCAGTAAAGTATTTACAAAGGCCATATACGTTATAAGCTATAGGTACTTGAGATATATCCATATAATCTTTTGAGTGATTTCCATCCCATGGATAAATAGATATATATTTTTCATTGTAAACATTTATAACATATTTACAATTATCAAAAGTTATAAAAACTTTATAAGTTATTTTTTCATCACTTAGATCTACTGAATCTTTTTCTAAAGCATAATCCTTTTTTAAAGAATTCATGAATTTTAAAACATCAAAAGATTGCTCCTCTGTTAAAGTTTGTTGCTTGTACATATTTACATCAAAAACTGAAACCTCTGTTGGAGGGTTTTCTATGTAAGAATTTATTAAGTTTTCTGTATAAAAATTTATACTAGGTTTTTCTTTTTGAAAAATAAATTTTAAGTCACTAGAGCATCCAGTAAGTGCAACAGACATAAAAATTACACAAATTATAACTGAAAGCCTTTTGTACATAAAAAATCAACTCCTTGTCTAATTAGTATATATATCTAAAATATGAAGAGGAGTTATAAATTATTACAAAAGCAATTAATTAAGTAATACTCATATATAGGGAAACAAGCTCCAATTCAAATTTATTCATCAAATTTTTGTTATCAGTTGAGAAAAATAAGTGCAAATATGTTTAGTTAAGAATTATGAATTATGAATTATGAATTTAGGATGAAAGTGGCAACCACTTTCTTTGAACAGAGGTTCGGGACTGGCTTTGAATTTTTAGATATAAGTATAAAGTTAGAAGAGCATCAAGTGTTAGCGAAGAAAATAAATTTATCGTGCCTGTCCCATTTGTGATGGAGATAGAACTTGGGTGAATTGATTATTTAGTTTATGTAGAGAGTTTTAAAGAAATTGACAAAGGACAATTGACAGTGTTGGTTAAAACTGGATTCCAGTTTCTTTTGAATTTAAGGGAGTAAATTCTGGGTTTAGGATATAAAACAAACAAAAGCTATATTCAAAACTCGTAGCCGTAACAAGAAGGACAGGTTCATTTAATTGTACCACCATAAAAAAGGGAGATAAAATAAATTATCGAGCAAAGAACCAGTACTTGAGCTGCAAAGCAGCGTACCTGTTAGGTACTGGTTCTTTGCTTATTTTGTTATGGGTATACAGTAATTATGGAATCTACAGTTAAGCGAAGAAAATATCCGAAAATGAACCTGTCCCACTTGTTATGGAATAAAAGTCTTGGATAATTGCTTATTTAGAAGTTTTAATTTTGTAGATTTAAAAATACGTTGAGAATTACTAGGAACGAAGTGAATAGTAATAACCACAACTGTTCACTATTCACTCTTAATTTTTAACTAAACTAATTTGTTAGTTATACATAAAATATTAATTTGAGTTTTCTCATTTGATAAATGAACAAGTTTAAAAATTATCTTGAAACCTTATATATAATTATTTACAAAACAAAAAACATGGTTTATAAAAAACCATGTTTTTGGTGCTAGTGACGAGAGTCGAACTCGTACGGTTTCCCGTTCGATTTTGAGTCGAATGCGTCTGCCATTCCGCCACACTAGCAAATTGCCAACTGACAATATTTATTTTAGCATGATACATATTAAAAATCAATAGTTTTTTATAAAAAAGTTCCAAATTTAACTAAAGGTAATAAAAAATAATTACATTATTAAGAAAGAGCTAAAAAAATAATTTAAATATATTAAAATAAGAAAGTAAATTTTAAACAATAATTATAGAGTATTAAAAAACTTATTAAATAAAATTTAATACTGGTATATATAACATATATTTTATTATAGGTATAATTCAATTAATATCATAGGAAATAATTTCATATTAATTGAATTAATTAATAAATGGTTAAATATGTATTAATGATAGAAATAAGGTATATTCGTAAGTTGAAAAAAATATTTTTAAAGTATATATAAGATTAGTTCAAAATACCATACAAATATAGTTAGTTAAGGATTAAGAATTAAAAATTATTGATGAAACTGAGCGTCAGTTTCTTAAAGTTAAAAATACGTTGAGAATTACTAGGAACAAAGTGAATAGTAATAACCACTAGAGCAAATAGATACATATATATTTAAGCAATTTATAATTATAAAAAATATAAAATTAAACGTTAGAAAAAAGAACAAATAAAAGCTAGTTATTTGTGGTAACTAATAGCATTTACAAAATATAAAGCTCTAATATTAATTAGTTTAATTAATTACTTAAAATATTTATTTTAAATTAAGGTAATAAGAAGGTGATAAAAGTTATATTAGAGATACAAAATTAAGTAGATTTATTTTGTACTTCTATATGAGCAAATTTAAATTTAAATAGCAAAAATTTAATCAATACTATAGGAGGATTATTTATGGATGGATTACTTAATGCTATTACCAATTTAAATGAGGTGCTTTGGAGTAGTGTTTTATTAGTGCTGCTATTAGGTACAGGAATATTTTTTACAATTATGTTAAAGTTTGTTCAGGTTAGAAAGTTTGGTAAAGGTTTTAAAAGGGTTTTTGGTGGTATAAATTTAAAAGGAAAAAAAGCAGGCAAAGATGGGATGAGTTCTTTCCAAGCTGTAGCTACAGCAATTGCTGCACAAGTAGGAACAGGAAACCTTGCCGGAGCTGCTACTGCAATTGCTGCTGGTGGACCTGGTGCTATCTTCTGGATGTGGGTAAGTGCATTTTTAGGAATGTCTACAATATATGCAGAAGCTGTTCTAGCTCAATTATTTAAAACTAGAGTTGAAGGCGAAGTTACAGGAGGACCAGCTTATTATATTAAAAATGGTATTAAAAATAAAAAGATTGGTGGATTTTTATCTGTATTTTTTGCTATATCATGTACATTAGCATTAGGATTTATGGGGAATGCAGTTCAAGCAAATTCCATATCAGATGCTTTTAATAACTCCTTTGGAGTTTCTCCATTAATAGTAGGTATAATAGTTGCAATTATAGGTGGTTTTGTATTTTTCGGAGGTATGGGACGTATAGCATCTGTAACAGAAAAAGTTGTTCCATTTATGGCTGGCATGTATATACTTGTTGGGATAATAGTAATTGCTATGAATGGAAGTGAATTAATTCCAGCATTTAAATCTATTTTTGTAGGGGCTTTTAATCCACAAGCTGTAGTTGGTGGTGCAATAGGTATAACTATAAGACAGGCTGTAAGATATGGTGTCTCAAGAGGATTATTTTCTAATGAAGCAGGAATGGGTTCAACTCCACATGCTCATGCAGTTGCAAATGTTAAACATCCAAGTGAGCAAGGATCTGTTGCTATAGTTAGTGTATTCATAGACACATTTGTAATTCTTACATTAACAGCATTAGTTATAATAACAAGTGGAGCATTAAATGAAGGAAACTTAACAGGTATACAATTAACACAAAGAGCATTTGAATTAACATTAGGTGGTTTTGGTGATGTTTTTGTAGCAATATGTTTATTATTCTTTGCGTTCTCAACAATAATTGGATGGTATTTCTTTGGAGAAAATAACATAAAATTTTTATTTGGAAAAAAAGGATTAACTCCTTATAGAATTTTAGTCATGATAGTAGTTGTTGTTGGATCCACACTAAAAGTTGATTTAGTGTGGCAGTTAGCAGATACCTTTAATGGATTAATGGTCATTCCTAATTTAATAGCATTATTAGTATTAAGTAGGTTAATTGTTAAAGCTACAAAGGATTACGATGAATTAAAAAAATAGAAATAGAAAGGAAACGTTAATTTTAACGTTTCCTTTTTTATCTTAATCTTATATTAGAATATACTTAAATCTAATTCGTTAGAAAGGTATTCTAAAACTTTTAATCCACCACAACTATTTCCTTTAGAATCTAGAGCAGGTCCAACTAAACCAATGCCCATTCTTCTAGGAACAGCAGCCATTATACCACCGCCAACTCCGCTCTTAGAAGGAATTCCAATATGTACAGCGAATTTACCAGATGCATCATACATTCCGCAAGTAACCATTATAGTTTTTATCATTCTACATATATCTCTAGATATAATTCTTTCGCCGGTTATAAGTACACCATCGTTAGCAAGCATAGCACCTATTCTAGCTAAGTCTCTGCAAGTAACTTCCATAGAACATGCTTTGAAGTAAACATCAAGAATCTCTTCAACTTCGCCTTCTATTATACCGTTACCTTTCATGTAATAAGCAAGTGCTCTGTTTCTATCTCCAGTAGCTTTTTCACTTCTATAAACATCTTCATTTAGCTCAATAGTATCATTTTCACAAATTTTTCTTGTGAAATCAAGGATAGTTTTAATTTTATCTTCAGGACTTTCTCCGTTTAATAAAGAAGTAACAGCTATAGCTCCTGCATTTATCATTGGGTTTAAAGGCTTTTTCTGGGGGCTGGTTTCAAGATTTGTTATAGAGTTGAACGCAAGTTCTGTAGGCTCCATACCAACCTTAGAAAAAACATATTCTGATCCGTTTTGTAATATTGCAACCATTAAGGTTATAACCTTAGATATACTTTGAATAGTAAAACTAGTATCATAGTCTCCTGAATAGTACTCTTTCCCATCTAATGTAGTGATGCATATTCCTAAAACATTTGGATCAGCCTTTGCAAGTTCAGGAATGTAATCTGCTACAGCACCTTTTTGAGTCCAATCTCTACTTTTTTCAATAATATTATCTAAAATTCTTTTCATAAGTCCACTCCTTTATAATCTCAATGTTTTGTTGTTAAAGTCTCTTTCAACTATCATTAATATAATTATATCATCTATATATGAATTATATTATGCAAAAAGACTTTGAATTTGAAAAACTAAAAACAATATTTGTATAATATTAAAATAAATACAAAGCAAAACATTCAGCAAAAACTTAATTGTTATATCAGTTTTAATATAAAAAGTATTAAGACAATTTTGAATATGTAAGTACAATTAAGAATTTATGAATTAGAATTGCTATAAAAAATAAAAAATAAATAATAATAAAATTTTCTTGTGAAATAAAATAATAATCAAATTATTAACAAAATACTATACATTGAGTATATATGCTTTTTAAGTGAAAATCAATTACTAAACTTAAATTATATTAAAAAAATGTTATTAATATATAAATTTAGTAACTTTATATAGAAAAAATATGTAAAATGTGGTAAAAAACACGGATTAAATAATGATATGTGTTAAAAGTATAACTTTACATATTTTAAAGGTAAACTAGCAGAAAAATTTAATATAGTATATAATTTATTTAAGTATTATATGGATACAAGCTCAAGTTTAAATCTATTAAATAATTTGAAAATATTTTCATTTTATAAGAAAGTACTTACTTTAGATACTTACGAGCTTGCGTCATTCTTTTAGACTTCCAAGTATTAAGATAAAATATCTTACAAGTAAGCTTGGAGTCATATAGATAAATTAAAGCAAGAGGATGGTAATAAATGAATTTAATAACTTTAGATAATATAACTAAAAGCTATAGTGATAAAATTTTACTAAATGATATAAAATTAACGATTTCTAGTGAAGATAAAATTGGGATTATAGGAGTGAATGGTGCTGGTAAATCGACTCTTTTGAAAATTGTTGCTGGAATAGAAAATTATGAGAATGGAACTATAGTAAAAATGAATGGGTTAAGAGTAGAATATTTAGCTCAAGAAGTGTTTTACGATGATGAAGATAATGTTTTAGATTTAGTGTTTAAAGGGTCTTCAGAAGTTATGAAAGTTTTAAGAGAATATGAAGAGACCGTATATAATCTAGAGAAGGATAGTACTAATACTAAATTTCAAAATAAGTTAACAGCGTTACAAAATAAAATGGATGCTTTAAATGGATGGCAAGTTGAAAGTGATGCTAAAAGAATTTTAACGAAACTTGGAGTAAATAATTTTAATGAAAAAGTTAAAAATTTATCCGGTGGACAAAGAAAAAGAATAGCATTAGCTAGTAGTTTAATTGCACAGTGTGATATTTTAATATTAGATGAGCCTACAAATCATATGGACAATGAGGCTATTGAATGGCTTGAAAATGAATTAAAAGTAAGAAAATGCGCATTGCTTATGATTACTCATGATAGATATTTTTTAGATAGGGTTGCAAATAAAATTTTTGAAATAGAAAAAGGTAATTTATATACATATGATGGAAATTATTCTGTTTTTGTTGAGAAAAGAATAGAACGTATGGAAATGCAAGAAAGTCTTGAAAGAAAAAGACAAAATTTATATAGAAGAGAGCTTGAATGGGTAAAAAGAGGTGCAAAGGCAAGAAGTACTAAGCAAAAGGCAAGACTTGATAGATTTGAAGAAATTAAAAATGGAAAAATTGATATAAGTAGTGAAAAAGTTAATATAAGTACTGGCAGTAGCAGACTTGGTAAAAAAATAATAGAAGCTGAAAATATAAGTAAAAATTTTGATGATAAACTTATAATAAAAGACTTTAACTATATAGCTACTAAAGAAGATAGAGTTGGAATAATAGGGAATAATGGGATAGGAAAGTCTACTCTTTTAAATATTTTAAGTGATAAATTAGAACCAGACAGTGGAGTAATTACCTTTGGGGACACAGTAAAACTTGGATATTTTTCACAAGAAAATGAAGATATGAATTATGATCTAAGAGCTATAGATTATATAAAAGAAAGTGCGGAATTTATAACAACTAATGATGGAAGTAAAATATCTGCATCTCAAATGCTTGAAAGATTTTTATTTGAAGGACCAAGTCAATATACACCTATAAATAAACTTTCCGGTGGTGAAAGAAGAAGATTATATCTACTAAAAATACTTATGGAGAGTCCTAATGTATTATTTTTAGATGAGCCTACCAATGATTTAGATATTGATACTTTAGCAATACTTGAGCAATATTTAGAGGAGTTTAATGGCACAGTAATAACTGTATCCCACGATAGATACTTTTTAAATAGGGTAGCTAACAAAATACTTTCTTTTAGAGGAAATGGTGAAATTTTAGAAATTACAGGAAACTATAGTGATTATAAAGATTATGAAGAAGCGTTCTTAAAAGAACAAGCGGATAAAAAAGAGTTTAAAGAAAAAACTGAATATAAAAATAGAAAAAAAGATAAACCACTAAAGTTCTCATTTAAGGAACAAAAAGAATATGAAGAAATAGATGATAATATTGCATCAAAAGAAGAGGAAATAGAAAATATAGAAAAAGAAATAGCTAAAAATGGAAGCGACTTTGTGAAATTACAAGAGCTATTAAAAACTCAAGAAGCATTAAAAGGTGAACTGGATCATTTAATGGAAAGATGGGTATACCTAAATGAGCTTGCAGATAGAATAGAAGAGCAGAAGAATAGTTAAAATAATGCCATTTAAAGATAGTTTTTAATACTACTTTAAATGGCTTATTTAGTTTAAGTGGTTATATTTAATAAAAATTTAAACTTTTGATATTAAACTGACAAGGTTAAAATATAAAATTGTTTTAAGCAATAAATAAGTTTAAATTTATTCATCAAATCTTTGTTATCAGTTAAAAAAGCAAGTATAAATATAGTTAATTAAAAAATTAGAAATTAACAGTAACTGTTAACTATTCACTCTTAATTCTTAACTAGAAAAACCTTATATATACTGGAGGTATAATCTTGAGAAAAAAATTGATAATTATTTTGTGTGGTATATCTATAATCAGCTTAATTAGCGGCAGTTTTATATATGTAAAAAATAAAAATCATTCTAAAAGTATAGGTACTAATACCATAAATGAAAATGGTAGCAATATTACATATAATGAAGAAGAGATATTAAAAAAAATAAGAGAAATAAATAAATCATTAGGTGAAAAAGATGCTGAAGAGCTAGTAGAGCATAGCAAAAAAGTAAAAGAAATATCATTAATAATTTTTGATGAGTTAGGAATGGATGAAAAATATAAAGATATAGTTGGGATTTCAGCATTACTTCATGATATTCAAAAGCATACTGGTGATGAACATAATAAAGTTGGTGCAAAATATTTGGAAGAAAATATGGATAAAATTTTAAATTGTGATGATAAAGCTAAAGAACTTATAATATTGGCAGTAAGATGGCATAAAGGATCTAAATATACAGAAGAGATAAAAGATGAAAATTATTTGAAAGTTGTTGAAACTGTGAGGGCAGCAGATAAAATAGCAAAACTCTTTAAAGATAATAATAGCACTTTAGATGAAAATAAGTTAGAAGCAAAATCTAAAATAGATGAACTACAAAATAGTGATATAAAAGAAGCTTCATATAAGCTTATAGATGAGTATTACAATAAGCTTAACAATCAATCTTAAAAGTTAAATTTGTTACATTGAAAGGATAACTTTTAAAGTTTTTATTGACAATTATTTTTTTTATATGATATTATCAATAATGTCATCGGAGGATATATTTGTAATATATGCCGGATAAGATGGTTAACTATCGTTAACTGACTTATCCGGCTTTTTTAGTAATAATTAAATAATTGGGAGAAGGGGTAAAATGGAAAAAAACAATAAAATTTTAACAGAAGGCAACATTTATAAATCATTATTGATGTTTGCTATACCATTTTTAATTGCAAACTTTATACAAGCTTTATATGGAGCTGTTGATATGGCTATAGTAGGATGGTTTGGAAGTTCGATTAGTATATCAGCAGTATCAATCGGAAGTCAGGTTATGCAAATATTAACAAGTTTAATATCAGGATTAACTATGGGAGGAACCATATTAATAGCTCAATACTTTGGTGCGGAAAAGGAAAAAGATACAGTTGAAACAATAAGTACTATGCTAACATTATTTGTTGGTTTTGCAATTTTGTTTACTATAGTTATGATGTTTTTAACACCATCATTTTTAAAAATGTTAAGAACACCAGTAGAAGCTTTTAGTGGAGCAAAAGAATACGTGTTAATTTGTTCAATGGGTATAATATTTATTTTTGGATACAACGGTATTAGTGCTATGTTAAGAGGAATAGGTGATTCAAAAAGTCCAATGATATTTATTTTAGTTGCTTGCATTACTAATATTGTTCTTGACTTGATTTTAGTTGGAATTTTTAAATTAGGACCAGCAGGAGCAGCAATAGCAACTATAGCTTCTCAAGGTTTAAGTATGATATTGGCTATTATTTATTTAAGTAAACAAAATTTTATATTTCAGTTTAAATTTAAAAACTTTAAAATACATAAGGATAAAGCATTAAAGCTTATAAAGCTAGGAATACCAGTATCGCTTCAAGAAACAATGGTTTCAGTATCTTTTTTAATTATAACAGCTATTATAAATACTTTAGGCGTAGTTCCAGCAGCAGCAGTGGGAATAGCAAGTAAATTTGATATGTTTGCAATGCTTCCAGCCATTGCATTTTCAGGTGCAATAACATCAATTACAGCACAAAATATTGGGGCTAATAAACCAGAACGTGCTAAAAAAGCTTTAAATGCTAGTATGTTACTTGCTTTTTTATGTTCCATAGTATTCTTTGCCTGGGCCCAAATAAGTGCTCAGTCAATTATGCATATGTTTAAAGCGGATGCAGATGTAACTTTGGCAGGATCACAATATATGAGAACATTTAGTATAGATTTCATGCTAGTTGCCTTTGGATTTTGTCAAAATGGTTTCTTAAATGGATGTGGAAAAACTAAGTTCACCATGATTAATGGAATTTTAGCATCAATTTTAATTCGTGTACCATTAGCGTATATATTAAGTGTTTATATACCAACTAGTTTACTAGGAATAGGTATTGCAGCGCCAATAGCAACATTTATTTCTGTAACTATATCTTTTGTATATATAAAAAGTGGAAGATGGAATAAAATTTAAGTAAAAATAATAAAACCATTGAAAAATAATAATTTATTTTTCAATGGTTTATTAAATTTAACAGTTTAAACTAGTTACTAGCACTAGATGCTGCAGCGGCAGATGAAACAGCCGCCATTGTAGCTATTTCGATTGCAATTGCAACAGTTAATGCAACATTGTTTGTAGTATTTATTAAATTTTCTTTGATAACTTCATCCATGGTGTCAATATACATTGAAGTTACTAAAGACGCAGAAATCATATTTCTAATCAATGCTCCCATAGAAATAGTCCCAAAACCTTTTTCCTTTTTTAATTCATTACTTGTAGTAACCATAGTTTTAGCAAAAGCATCAGTGTCATCTGTGACAAAAGAGGCTATACCTAATAGTGGCAAAGAATAACTTTTTAAAGGAACGTTGTAGGTTTCAAGTTTTTCTTTAAGCTCAACAACTTTTTTACACTTATCTTCTGCTGGAAGATTTATAAAACACAATACATGAGATAATGTTTGAAGGTTATTTCCGCTCCAAAGTCCATGTTTTTTAAGAAGAGTATAACATTTTTCTATTTCATTAAAAGTTTCATCATAATTCTTAGAAGTTGTAGCAATCATAGCAGCACAAGCTATATCCTCTTGACTAGTTAAAAATCTATGATTGTTTTTCATAAGATTATATACAGTTCTTGTATTTATTATAGCATCATGTGTATTAACTCTATCTTTTGAATCAAAAATAACTTGAGCTGCTAAAACGAGATATTGATTTGAAAAAAATTGTTCTTTTAATTTATTATATATATTTATAATTTCCTCTAAACTAGCCTCCATATTATCAGTAAGTGAAATATTTACAGCTAAAGTTAATAGATTATTTCCTCTAAAATTTGAAAATATAGACGTTTTACCTTTGATTAAATTAATAGCCATATTAATTTTTTCAGCATCAACATTTTTATCTTTTAATGTTACATTTAAAGCATTGCATTTTTTAAAAAGACTCATTCCAAAAGTACCATGAACTTCATCTAAACCATGGCAATTATGTATCATTAAATTTAATTTATCACAAATCATATTGTTTCCCCCATAAAAGTAAGATAAATTTTAAAATTATCATATTATTTTAATCATTTAGTAAGTAATAATATTATTACAAAAATCATTTTAACATAGAATTTAATGGTTAAAATTACAAAAAAATTACAAAATTAAAAAATAAACACCTAATTACAATATATAACTAATAATGAAATATTTTTAATTAGTGCGTAACATTCTTAGATATAATTTCCATAAATATTTTAGGAGTTACTATTTCAACATTAGGATTTTCTTTAAGCTTATCAACAGCATATTTAACATTACTTAAATCTTTACTCCAAGCATGAATATAAACAAAGGTATAACTATTAGCATCATGAATGTCTGTTTGACCTGATTTAACTCTATCATTTATATTCTTAATTAAACTATCTTCATCCTCTAAGTTACTCCAAAGCAAATCCCTACAAGATACTATAGGTTTGTTGTTAGACCAATTAATCGTTCTTAGAATATTCCTAATAAAAAATTTATATGAAATATATTTTTATATAAATTTAAAATATCACTAATGGTCAATGTTAATACAGTATAGGACAAGAATAACTGATTGATATTGATTATCAATTACTGTAAATATATACTTGAAATTAATAGGAGGACATTACAATGTCTTAGAATTATAGGAAAACAAGAATACATAAAAAATTGTATAAGGAGATGGGAGTATGTAAAAAAAAGTTAGTTTAAATAATAATTAAATTTTAAAGGAGGAGTTGTGATATGTCTAACTTAAAAACTAATAAGTTACAAACAAAGGATTTAGTTACTATAGGTATTTTTACAGCAATATATTTTGTCATAACTATATTAGTTATGATTTTAGTTGCAATAGCACCTGTTATATGGTTACTATATCCTGGAATCTTAGCAGTTGTTTGTGGTGTTATATATATGCTATTAACAGCCAAAATTGAAAAAACTGGTCCAGTGTTTATTATGAGCACTATAACAGGAATTATATATTTAGTTACAGGAGAATGCACATGGGTAATATTAGCAACTTATGTAGTTACAGGATTAATTGCTGAGGTAATTCGTAGTTCTTTTGGATATAAAAGTTTTAAAGGTAATCTATTTGCTTATTGTGTATTTTCACTTGGAATGATTGGCTCACCACTACCATTGTGGTTATTTCATGATAGTTTTATCCAATCAATAATAGAGATGGGTATGGATCCATCTTATGTTGAAAAGATATCAACAATGGTTTCTGGATGGTCTTTTATAGGTATGATAATTGTAACTATAATTTGTGCAATAATAGGTGGATTTATTGGTAAATCAATGTTGAAAAAACATTTTCAAAAAGCAGGTATTGTTTAATGGAAAGTGTATCAAATGAAAGTTATTTGAATTTAGACCCAAGAACTAAGTTAGTATTATTGTTTATAACTAATATTATTATTTTTTCAACTACACAGGTATATATTGAGATAGCAGTGGTGTTGCTTCTTATGATGCTTATATCATTATGTGGATGTTTCAAGTCAATTTTAAAATTGGTAATAGTTTTTTTTTCATTAATATTAATTCAATTTTATGTAATACCAGTGTTACCAGCTATACTTGTAATGACTTTTAATGTACTTGCAGTTTATGCAAGGAAAATACTTCCTTGTTTGATGATTGGTACACTTATAGTTAAGACTACCCCAGTAAGGCTAATCATGTTGTCTTTAAGAAAGTGGAAAGTTCCACAAAAAATTTTAATACCCTTAGCTATTACTATACGTTATTTTCCTTCTATTAAAGAAGAATACTCATACATTAAAGACGCAATGAAGTTAAGAGGAATAAAAGGTATTGTAAAAAAGGTTGAGTGT
Source organism: Clostridium sp. ATCC 25772 (assembly GCF_001573875.1). Taxonomy (NCBI): domain Bacteria; kingdom Bacillati; phylum Bacillota; class Clostridia; order Eubacteriales; family Clostridiaceae; genus Clostridium; species Clostridium sp. ATCC 25772. The sequence goes on along the minus strand of NZ_LFRG01000011.1, from coordinate 540 downwards.
GTATATGTTCCATTATTAATATCTGCAACACATACTGCAGAAGAATTAAGTGAAGCTGCAATAACAAGGGGCATTGAAAATCCTGTACCTAAAACTAGTGTAATAAATATTAAATTTCATTTTCAAGATTATTTTTCTTTGGTTGTAGGGGTAATTTGCATGATAATTGCATTTACTGTGAAAATTCAAATATAAAAGTAAAATTTATGTTTTTAAAATATATAGAGAAACAAGCTCCAATTTAAATTTATTCAATAACCTTAAAATATTTTTATACAAGATGCAGTGTTGAATTCTGAGTGATTTGGAGCATGTCTCACTATTCACTCTTAACTTTTAACTAAAATAATCTTTTAGTTATTGATAAAATATTAATTTAAATTTTCTCATTTGATAAATGAATAAGTTTAAAATTTAATTTGGAACCCTATATAGGGAAACAAGCTCAAATTTAAATTTATTTAATAACTTTAAAATATTTTCATACAAGATGCAGTGTTGAGTTCCAAGTGATTCAGAGCATGTCTCACTATTTGGGGT